>DPVV01000167.1 GCA_003526525.1 Lachnoclostridium phytofermentans
TTGCAACGAAGACACTTCCGTGAGATGCTCCATTTGCCGCGGCTAATTTTGCATCCTGATTGGTAGAACCAGTTACTTCCTTGACCTCTATATTAAGGCTTTCTTGTTCTAAGTTAAGAAAGGTTTTTATGCCCTCTACAGATAATACATCACTGGCTGTAGCCAAACAATATCCTCTGTTAGGTACTGCTTTAATCTTATATCCCATGGTTTCCAGTGCTTTTATCGATTTCCATACTGCAGCTCTTGACACTTTCAATCTACCTGCAAGCTCTTCTCCCGAAAAAAATTCTCCACGATTTTCTTCTAAGGTTTTTAATACCTCTTGTTTTACTGACATCCAATCCCTCGTTTCATAGCGTTAGTAAGAGTTGTCCTCTATTTATATTTAAGTTGTACTTTAGCTCAACTTAAATACCTTAATTATAGCGAATCTGAAGAATGGATTCAACCATCAGATAACAATATACCCTTTGAAGACTTAAGCTAGACAATTTACTAAATAGTTTATTATCTCGAAGCATGTCAGCTATCATCGTAAAGCGATCCCCATGAATCTTTTCAATCTCTGCTATCATATGGAATTGAGCAGCGATTTGTGGAAATCCTTCTTCTTTTGCTTTCTGAAAAGGTATATCGATTTCTAGCTTGACTTTCTCCGGCAAATGCTCTCATTAAATTACCTTTAGTTTCACTATCTTTAAACTCTACAGACATAAAAATAACCTCCTGTATTCCATACTCATATAAAGTATTACCGAAAATACAGAAGGTTATGTTTTAATTTCAAAACTTGTAAAATTATTGCATGTTTTTATTCAAGATTAGGAAACGTTCGCGTAGCGTATTTTCTCTTGGTATTGAATGAAGTAAAATGTACAGTCAAATGACTAATTAAAACAAAATACCAGTGTCAGTTGCTGCTTTGTAATAAGAAACTAACGGTAAAAAACTTTGTGCAAAGTTTTTGGTTCCTGGTCCAGGTCCAATGACACTGTCTCCCACAATCTTTTTACTTCCACCTAAGATAGCACTTTGGTTATTCGTAGCTAATTCAAACGTCATTAAGCCATAGGTAAGATATTTCTCATCTCCCGTTAACTCGTAACATATTGTTAAAGCTTCTAAGATAATCGTGTTATTACCAAGGCGTTTCAGACTAGGTAGCTCTTTGTAATAGAACAAGCCATTGTCCATATAACAATTCTCGATTAAATCATCTACTGCTCGAATTATCATACCTTTGATATTTTCACTCGGTCTAATACGATAATATCTCATCAAGCTTCCAACAGCTATGGATACCATAAAGACAACTCGAATTGCGGTATTATCTGTATATGGAGAAAGCCAATGTCCATATTCCTTCTCCCAATCTTCAAAATGTCCAACTATCCAGTCACACTTTAAAAGCCAGCGCTCCTCATGAGTTTCCTTATATAGAGCCACTAGGCTTCGCATCGCCCAACCTGTTTCTCTCGCATTAATCTCACCCTTTTGCCTAAACATTGGTGTTTCTAATAGACGTAAGATATTCTCTCCGATTCCGATCGCTGTTTTATATGCTTCTTCATCCCCGGTAAAATGATAATAATCAATTAATCCTTCGACCCATTGATGACTACATACAATTGTACTGTTTAACACGTGGTTATTCGTATGCTCCCATTGACCTCCATAGTATAACGGATTGTCACTATAATGGCATACATCCACATCCATCCAATGTCTTCCTGCCACTAATAAATAGTCTAGGAATCTTCTCGTACCAGTCCTTACATACATAAGTGCACAAGCATGAGGGAAATCATATTCATTGTTCGTCCAAACCGGTAATCCGCCCCCACGTCCTTGCGTAGTATAACCTGGATCCGGAGAGTCGCCCCAATTTAACATACCATAGCATCTAGAATGACTATCCGCTTTTGCAATTAAGGAGAGTTCTACTTTTGAAATCTTCTTATCTACAAAGACATCATGGAATATTCCTGCCTCTCTATATACAGAAGTCTCTAATTGCGGACGGTCTGGCATCTGATAAATCAAACTGCGATTATTTAATTCTTTTAAATCTTCTTCTCTAGAGTGAAAATGAAGCAAGAACTTCTGCTCTCTTGCCATACCAGATTGCATAATAACCTTGGTCGCATTCTCAGGGACCAAACAAAGCTTAATTCCCTGCTTCGATGCCTCTACTGCCTTCGGATAGTTTTGCTGTGCTTGATAAATGGTAGCACAAACACCACCCTCCGATGTGTTATAATCTGCAAACATGGTTCCATAAAAAACCTCCGCAATATGCTCATTTGCTTCATATAATAAATCTTCTGCATCTACTTTCTTTGCTACAGTTTCTCCTTCTTCACTTACCAGATAACTCGTACGGTAATTTGAAGTTGCTACACAGGTACGTGTTACCTCTAATTCATTTTTCGCTTTACCATTTGCAAAGATTTCATACTGTAGAGATTCAATTGGTAAAGTATCTTTTGAAGTGTTAAATAAACGATAGGAAACTTCAATCCATGGTTTTCCTGCATAGGCAGTCAGCTGAACAGTCACTTTATAAGAGTTCTCTTTGTAACTATGTTCGCCCACACCCTCCAAGATAACACATACAGGGCCTTCTTCCACTACATGAAACTCATGAAGTTTAAAATCACATGCTCCTGCCTGCTCCACATAAAGTTTTGGTATACCAAACTGGCTTTCTTCAAAAACACTTCCACCACACTTTACTTCCTTTAAAAAACCACCCTGGCCTGTCTTAGTGGTAAAGGTAAGTACACCAGTATCAATCGTATAGTTAGAAGAAACCTTGTCCTTTGTCAAGCACAAAGCATTCGGAGTCTTTTCATTGCTTAAAATTGAATTTTCTTCCTTACTTCCTTTTTTACTTTCTTCGAATTCTGTTCTATCTAGATATAATTCATAGGATGTTCCAAGATTACCTGGCAGATTTGCTAAGAAACGAACAAATAAGAAACGAATGGAGCCATCCTCCCAATAACTTGTAACTTTTGTCTGTGATAAGGTTTCTATTCCGTCTTTTGCAACAACGATACCCTCAATATTTCTTAATTTCCCTTTTGCAATTGGTACCGCAATACTGCAAGGTTCCCAATTACGCTCTTTTAAGTATATCTTCTCAAAGGTTAGTGTAATCATACGCGTGTCCTTCTCCCTTCCAAACAAACAGCATCTTTTGTAGTTTTTCAGCTCACTTTGATACTGAGTCGATACTTTAATTTCTTGTATTATATCACAATAATTCTTTAATGTATGGCAATATTCTTGCTCTTTAACCTTGTTTTTACTGATTTTTTGCTCTTAGTCACTATATAAAAGCCCAATAGTAACACGAGATGCTTTTTGTAATTCGAGATGCAATGTTTGTAACTGACAA
>DPVV01000166.1 GCA_003526525.1 Lachnoclostridium phytofermentans
CCCTATATTGGATTTCTTATTATTTCAGATGAAAGATTTTATACAGTATCCAATAACTATTTATAATCGAATTATACAAACAACATTAACTTTTATTTTGCCATTTGCTTTTATTAATTTTTATCCAGCATCTAAAATTTTGAATAAAGATATACCTACTGGATTTCATCCAATATTACAATATATTGGACCGTTAGTGGGGTTAATATTATTTATTACCAGTATTATTTTATGGAATGTTGGTGTATCAAAATACAAAAGTACTGGAACATGATGAGGTGCCCAAATGTCATTTATTGAAGTAGAAAACTTAGTTAAAGAATATAAGATATATGAAAGTAAACCAGGTGTAAAAGGAGCTATAGAGTCGTTATTACATCGTAAGTATAGAACAAAATTAGCAGTAAATAATATCAGTTTTAAGGTAAATAAAAGTGATATTGTTGGTTTTATTGGTCCTAATGGTGCTGGTAAGAGTACTACAATAAAAATGCTTTCTGGGATTCTTGTCCCAACGAGTGGAAATATTACCGTGGGTGACATAAATCCTTATATGGAAAGAAAGAAAAATACGAAAAGAATTGGAGTTGTTTTTGGTCAAAGATCTCAGCTATATTGGGATCTACCGGTGTATGATACTTTTGAATTATATAAACGAATGTATGATATACCTACGGAAGTATTTAATAAAAATTATAAATTGTATACAGAGATTTTTGAAATGGGTGACTTTATTAAACAACCTGTTAGACAATTAAGTCTAGGACAAAAAATGAAGGCAAATGTTGCTATAGCTTTGCTTCACAACCCTGAAGTCTTATACCTAGATGAACCGACAATAGGGCTTGATGTAGTAACGAAACATGCTTTACGTGAGAGTATTAAATCGATAAATAAAGAGAAAGAAACAACAATAATATTAACAACACACGACATGGATGATATAGAAGCAATATCGAATCGTTTGATACTGATTAATTCAGGTGAAAAAATTTATGATGGAAACATTTTAGATTTTAAAGAAAAATATGATAGAGGGTATAAAATAAAGGTTATATTTGATAGACAGCCAGAATGGGATAACAATAGCAAGTATATTCTAGAAAATTGTGATAATTATGCATGGACACTAAGAACTAGATACAGTATGCCAACTAAGGAAATATATAATGACTTATATAATAAGTATAACCCAGTTAACATATTTATCGAAGATACACAGATTGAAGATATTGTAGCTACTATATTTAGTAAATAAAAAACCATTCCTTATTTAAAAAAATTTCTATCTATTCTTCATAAGATCGTAAAGAAAATGGATAAAAAACATCTTAAAATGTCAATCTATCTATGTAGCACATTGAGCGAATATGGATATGAAATGTTAGGCTGTTAAGCTTTTCATAATCGATTGACTGGAGATAGAGAAGATATGAAGAAAAAAATCACATTTCCAACTGCTTATACAATTCTATTTATTGTTTTAATATTGGCAGCAGCACTAACCTATATTGTTAATGCGGGTTCTTATGCAAAATTGGCTTACGATTTAAAAACTGATAATTTTATTGAAACATTTCCAGATGGGACAAAGAAGACTTTAGAAGGTACCCAGGAGACCTTGAATCAGCTAGGAATAGTAAATGATATTGCTAAATTTAAAGAGGGAAGTATTAATAAGCCAATAGCAATACCTGGGACATATGAAAGATTAGATCCAAATCCGCAGGGAGTAGTCGATGTATTATTAGCCCCTATTAAAGGTGTATATGACAGCATAGGAATCATTTTGTTCGTGTTGATCATAGGCGGTGTCATCGGTGTAGTCAACGAAAGTGGCTCTATTAATGCAGGGATTGCTGCGTTATCACGAGTAACGAAAGGTCA
This sequence comes from Lachnoclostridium phytofermentans, assembly GCA_003526525.1. Lineage (GTDB taxonomy): Bacteria > Bacillota > Clostridia > Lachnospirales > Lachnospiraceae > Lachnoclostridium. The sequence goes on from DPVV01000166.1 coordinate 1,888, forward strand.
TGAATATCTACTAATCGTAGTAGTAACATTCTTAATAACGCTTGGAGGTACTACGTTCGGGCTGGCGGAAGAAACCATTGCCTTTTATCCAATATTAATGCCCGTATATTTAGCAGCAGGATATGATGCTATCGTTTGTATTGCTGCAATTTACATGGGTTCCTCCATTGGCTCTATGTTTTCAACTACGAATCCGTTTTCTGTTGTAATTGGTTCCAATGCAGCAGGTATCAACTTTACTCAAGGCATATCTTACCGTGTTATTGGCCTAATTATTGGATTTCTTATTACGACATGGTATATCGTGCGCTATGCCACGAAGATAAAAAAGAGTCCGGAGAAATCCCTTGTTTATGGGATGCGAGGAGAATTAAATCAAAATTTCAGTAAGAAGGAAGAAGAGGATTTTACAACTAGAAGAGTTTGGATATTATCTATCTTTGCACTTAGCTTTGTTGTTATGATTTATGGGGTTTCTAAACTTGGCTGGTGGTTTGAAGAAATGACAGCACTCTTTATAGTATCGGGAGTTTTGATTGGAATTATTGCGGGAATTGGAGAAAAAGCATTTGTTAACACGTTTGTTAGTGGAGCAGCTGATTTGGTTGGTGTCGGTCTTGTTATTGGTATCGCAAGAAGTATTAATATTATTTTGGAAAACGGTCTCATATCAGACTCAATTTTATATAGTTTATCTAATCTCGTTTCTGGTATGAGTCCAAATATTTTTGTTGTTTTAATGATGTTCGTATTTGTAATCTTAGGCTTTTTTATTGCTTCCTCCTCTGGTCTTGCTACACTAGCCATTCCAATTATGGCACCACTTGCAGATGCTGTAGGTGTTCCAAAGGATGTGATTATATCAGCTTATATCTTTGGTCAAGGGTTAATGGCTTTTATTACACCGACTGGACTTATATTGGCAAGTCTTGAGATGGTAAATGTAACGTATAATAAGTGGCTTAAATTTATTATGCCTTTATTTGGGATGATTGCAGCTGTGGCTATTGCGATTTTGTTGTTAGAAGTAAATCTATAAGACACGAATTTTGCAGACATGAATACTCTAATAGCATAAGCAGGTTGAGAAAGTTGATGTTTTGAGTTCGAAAAATCGAGCTTGATATATAAGATACCTAATGTTATATGACTAACAACTTAATCAGATCGATGGTATTATAAATTAATAGGGGGAGATAATGGATGAATAACTCTGATTTTAGAGCACAATTAGAATGTTTCAAGAACTGTACCTTTCATTATACTAAAAATGCACTAAAAGAAATGGAGAAGGCGCATCTAAACGATGAAATGTTAAGAACCAAAATATTGGAAGCAAAACATATTGATGCGGAAAGTCCAACTTATTTAGTAATTTCAGGTAAAAAGACGTTCAAGGTTAAGATAGAGCTATTACAAGAAAATGATGTTCTGGTTCATTCCATTCGATACAATAGAGTAATGTGTGTTTTCTAGATGTTTTGGACCGTTATATATTAACATTGATATAGGACAAAAAGGGTCTTCGTATAGTGTGAAGATCTTTTTTTGTATACTAAAGGAGATTATAACATACTATATAAATTATTTTCGATGTTGTCAAATTAGGTTTAACAAATAAAAGTATTGTAAACAATGATTTTAATATAAGTAAATTCATGTATTTTGGCAAATAGCTGATAGGAAAGGAAGACGATATGAGGATATTTATTGCAATAAATTTTACGGAAGAGATAAAGCATAAATTATATGAACAAATTCTAAATTTAAAAAGACAGTCAGTGAAGGGAAATTTTACACGCAAGGAAAATCTTCATCTAACGCTAGCTTTTCTAGGAGAAGTTGATGAAAAGCATTTAGAAACACTGAAAAATGTAATTAATCTTTTAGAGACCTCTGAATTTACTATTGCTTTATCTAACATGGGCGCATTTCGTAATGGGGATGAGTTGTTGCCTTGGGTAGGCATAGACCCTAATACAAAACTGCAAGTATTGCAACAACGATTGATAGAAGGATTAAAGAAATCTGGATTTACCCCCGATGAAAAAAATTTCACTCCTCATATCACTTTAGGACGTAAAGTAATTATGAAAAGTAATACCGAAATTAATAGGTATGATGGATTATGCGGGAAAGAAATAGTGGTTAATGCAATTAGTATAATGAAATCTGAAAGGATGAATGGAATCCTAACTTATACCGAAATTTATGAAAGAAAGATTTAGAATAATTCTTTATTAAATGGAAGTTCTATGAGAATATTTGTTCAAATATAAACAAAGTGGTAGGCAATCATAGCATAATGAGAAAGAATTTGTATGCATTAAACTAAAACAAATTTGTATAAGTTGCATAAAAAAGAAAAATGCATTGTGAATAAAAAGAAAAATATACCGAAAAATCGTTCCAATATCAATCCAAACGATTGACAAAATAGTAACAATAAGATAAAATTATACTATGTGTAATTCATATAACTTTTCTATGAATTAACAGTTTCAAATGTACATATTGAAGGAGGACAATTTATGAAGAAAATTGTTAAACTATCTATCTGCTTAGCTTTGGTATGCAGTATGGTAGCTTGTAGCCCTAAGAACGCATCCGATACCGATACCGTTGG
>DPVV01000619.1:0-752 GCA_003526525.1 Lachnoclostridium phytofermentans
CGGTGGTGAGCAGCAGCGGGTATCTATTGCACGAGCACTATCAAAAAATCCGAAACTTCTGTTATGTGATGAACCTACCGGTGCATTAGATTACAATACAGGGAAGCAGATTTTGCAGTTATTACAGGATACCTGTAGAAAAGAAAATATTACAGTAATACTCATCACTCATAATTCAGCCTTAGCTCCAATGGCTGACCGCTTAATCCGATTTAAGAGTGGAAAAGTAGTCGAAATTATTCAGAATGAGCACCCGACTCCTATATCAGATATTGAATGGTAAAAGCTACGATGAGATCGCCGGATGGCAGAATGAGAGGAAATATGAAAAAGGCATACAATAAAGATATTTGGCGTTCAATGAAAAAAGGGAAAAGGCGATTTTTTTCTATCATGCTAATTACTGCTCTAGGAGTTACCATGCTAACAGGGATCAAAGCAGCGTGCGTGAATCTGCGTTATTCTGCGGATGATTTTTTTGACAGACAGAATCTCTTTGATATTAGTGTTGTTTCAACATTAGGATTAACAGAAGATGATGTTCAGGCTCTGAAAGAACTGGAAAGCATTAATATGGCAGAAGGAGCTTTTAATAAAACTGTCTATACTCCAAATGGGGATAAAAAGCAAAGTGTGGAGATGAAAACTTTCAGTGAAACTGGGATAAACGTTCCATATCTTATAGAGGGGAATCTCCCACAAAAAGCAGATGAAATAGCAGTAACAGAAAAATATAGAAAAGAGACTGGAAA
>DPVV01000619.1:846-3168 GCA_003526525.1 Lachnoclostridium phytofermentans
ACCTTAATTATTGAAGACAAGGCTGAGGGAACAGAGGACGGCACAGGAGTAGGGGGAGATAAAAAAGAAGATGCAAAAGAAGATAATTTGGATTTAAAAGACGAGAAACCGACTTTCATTCATACGAGTTATAAAATTACCGGAATTGTTACGGATGTTATGGATGTCAATAGCAACGATGGTGCGGTGTCATTTCGCTCCACAGCCACAACAGACTATACATTTTTTGTATTACAAGAAGCGGTAAATTCGAATATCTATACAGAAGTTTATCTGACGCTGGCTGATAGTAGTAAACTGTTATGCTATTCAAAAGATTATGAAAACTATGTAACACAGGTTTTAAATACTATTGAATCCCAGTTGAAAGGGAAAAGAGAACAGGCGCGTTATGATGAACTAACCAGTGAGGCTTATAGGAAGCTTTCGGATTCTGAACAGGAGATGAAGGAGGCATTTGCTAAGACAGAACAAGAAATTTCGTATGCAGAAGCTGAATTTGGAGCAGAAGCAGTTTCGGAAAGTAAAAAAGAATTTGAGGCGAAACGGGCTCAAGCGGAGGTAAAACTAGGGGAAGCCCGTAAAGAAATTGAAGAAATAGAAATGCCGCAGTGGTATGTGCAAGATCGTACCTCTTTAAGCGGCTATGGAAATATTAAAAATGATGCCGCCAGTATAGAGACGATTGGTACCATATTTCCTATTCTTTTCTTTGTCGTAGCAATTCTAATCAGTCTGACTACCATTACCAGAATGGTTGAGGAAGACCGTGGATTAATAGGCACATATAAGGCATTGGGCTTTAAAAACAGGGAGATCAGGAGAAAATATCTTTTGTATTCCTTTATAGCATGTCTTTTTGGAGGAATTTTGGGAGATCTCTGTGGTTATATCGTACTACCCCAAATTATATTTATCATTTTTAAAACAATGTATCTACTTCCAGAATATCTGTTGAAGTTTGATCTGATCTATGGTATTGGAGGGGTATTATTATTTATCATAGGAATCGTTGGGGCGACGACTCTCTCATGTCATGCGGAACTAAAACAAATGCCTGCGGTGCTGATGAGGCCAAGATCTCCACTCGCTGGATCACGAGTTGCCTTAGAATATGTGACACCTATATGGAGAAGGCTATCTTTTTTAAATAAAGTAACAGCCAGAAACTTATTCCGATACAAGAAGCGTATGATAATGACGGTATCTGGAATTATGGGGTGTACTGCATTGGTTCTTTGTGGATTTGCTATTAAGGATTCTGTTACTGAACTGATGCCAAAGCAATATGAGAACACATATCTTTATGATTTAATGGTAATAGCATCATCAAAGGATAATGAAAAGCTGTTGTCTTATATCAGAGAGGATGAAAATGTTTCAGAGTTTATCAATGTACAAATTGACTCGGTCAAAATAAAAAATAGAGATGGTAATGAAGAAAAGGTACAGCTGATTGTAGTGCCAGATGGAAAGACCTTGGAATCGTTTATCCAGTTGGAAAATATAGAAGATAAAGCAGTCAAGCTAGATGAGAGTGGAATTATAGTTACACAGAATGCAGGTATTGTACTGGATTTTAAAAAGGGGGACATGGTATCCTTACAAAATTTAAAACTAGTGCAGGCAAAAGTGGAAGTTAGCGAATTAGTCAAAAATTATTTGGGAAATAACGTGTATATGACACAGAAGGTTTATGAAAATTTGTTTGGCATCTATGAACCAAATGGTGTGTTAGCAAATTTGACTGATACTAATAAGAATCACTCTGATTACGCAGAGGAACTGGCAGGAAAAGATGGAGTAATTTCTGCTATTAGTACAGAAAATTTGAAAGAGGAATTTGCATCTGCATTTTCACTCATCAATATGGTTGTCTATATCTTAATTATAATGGCAGCAGGATTGGCATTTGCTGTATTGTTTACACTGTCTACGACAAACATTTCAGAGCGCGAACGAGAACTGGCAACGATTAAGGTGCTAGGTTTTTATGATAAAGAAGTTCATTTGTACGTGAATAAAGAGACTTTCATATTGACGGGAATCGGAATTTTGCTTGGATTACCATTAGGATATATTATCGGCAACTGTTTAACTTATGCACTTAAGATGCCATCCATTTATTTTGCAGTTTCTATTCATCCAATCAGCTATGTGATTTCTGCTGTAATGTCCTATATTTTTGCTCTATTGGTGAATTTGATTACTGATCGGTCGTTGGATGTAATTGATCCGATCGAGGCTCTAAAAAGCATTGAGTAATAAGAAAGAATTGAAACCTTGATTGGAATAATATTGAGAGAGAAGTATAGCAAAGAA
>DPVV01000617.1 GCA_003526525.1 Lachnoclostridium phytofermentans
GGAGCCCCTTATCATTATGCAGACAATGGAAACACTTAAAAACTATGAGGTAATCACAATAGAGGAAGCGCGTGACGCGCTAGTTCATGCGATTGCTCAGGTTAAACATAATATTCCGGAATTTTACGATAGTTTTCCTGCAGCGAACAGCACCAATCAGATCTATCCTGCTACAGAAAATGATGACTGGACCAATGGATTTTGGACCGGTCAGCTGTGGCTAGCATATGAACAGACAAAGGAGGGGGCTTTTAAGGAAGCTGCCCTTCACCAGGTGCCAAGCTTTCAGGAACGCTTAATAAAAAGAATTGTAGTAGATCATCACGATATGGGATTTTTGTATACCCCTTCCTGTGTTGCGGCTTATAAGCTAACAGGGGATAAGCTAGCAAGAGAAACTGCTCTAATGGCAGCAGATAATTTGATGGGGCGGTTTCAGGAAAAGGGAGAATTCTTTCAGGCGTGGGGGAAATTAGGTGAACCTAAGGAATATAGGTTAATTATTGATTGTCTTTTAAATATGCCATTGTTATTTTGGGCGTCAGAGGAAACAAAGGATTCAAAATACCGCGAAACTGCACTTCGCCATATTAAAACTAGCATGAACTATGTAGTCCGTGAAGATTCCTCTACATACCATACCTATTATTTTGACCCAGAAACAGGGGCTCCGGTACGTGGAGTTACTGCACAGGGATATAGAGATGGTTCTATATGGGCAAGAGGTCAGTCATGGGGAATCTATGGTTCAGCAATTGCTTATAAATATTGTCCGGATCCAATGTATATTGAAAGTTTTCGAAAGATTACAGCATGTTTTGTAGAGCATTTACCTAATGATTTGGTACCTTACTGGGATTTTGATTTTACAGATGGCAGTACGGAGTCAAGAGATTCTTCTTCTGCGGCTATAGCTGCTTGTGGAATGCTTGAAATGGCAAAATATCTAGAACCAGAGGAAGCAAAGAGTTATACTAAGCTGGCAAAACGTTTATTAAAGGCGGTGACAAAGTACTGTTTATATCGCTCCAGTGAAGATACGAACGGAATATTACTTCATTCCACTTATGCAAAAAGTTCTCCTTATAACTCAGTAAAGGATAGCGGTGTTGATGAGTGTACATTGTGGGGAGATTACTTTTACATGGAAGCACTCGTACGCCTGACTACACAGTGGGAAGTTTATTGGTAGAAAAGGGGCTAGCAAAATGAAACAATTAGATGAAAGACTTATAAAAATTGTTCCGTCTAACAGGCAGATTAGGATGCAAAAGACAGAATTCTATGCATTCTTTCATTTTACGGTAAATACCTTTACCGGGGAAGAATGGGGACACGGAACAGAATCACCGGAAATATTTAATCCCACTCTAATGGATGCCAATCAATGGGCACAAGCGATAAAGGCTGCGGGGATGAAAGGAGCAATCCTTACCTGTAAGCACCATGACGGGTTTTGCCTATGGCCTAGTAAATATACAAAACATTCTGTCAAATATAGCCCTTACCAGAACGGAGAAGGAGATATTGTAAAAGAAGTAACAGATGCTTGTAGGGAAGCTGGTCTGAAATTTGGTATCTACCTCTCACCTTGGGACCGTAATCAGGAAACCTATGGACAAGGAAAAGCATATGATGACTATTTTATAGCACAGCTTACTGAGCTTCTTACCGGATATGGAGATATTTTTAGCGTGTGGTTTGACGGAGCCTGCGGAGAAGGCCCGAATGGTAAAAAACAAGCTTATGATTGGCAGCGCTATTATGATACCATAAGAAAATATATGCCAGAGGCTTGTATTACCATAAGCGGTCCTGATGTTCGCTGGTGTGGCAATGAGGCTGGTGATACGCGTGACAGTGAATGGAGTGTTGTACCAGCAGACTTATCTGTAGCAGAACGTGTGGCAGCCTTAAGCCAGCATGCGGATGATCCTTCTTTTCGGCAGAGAGTAATAAGTAGTATGGAGCAGGATTTAGGAAGTAGAGAACGTTTAGCACAGGAACAGAACTTGATTTGGTATCCGGCAGAGGTGGATGTGTCCATAAGACCGGGCTGGTTTTATCATCCTGAAGAGGATGATAAGGTTCGTTCTCTTGAAAATCTCTTAAGTATCTACGAAAAATCTGTAGGTGGTAATACAACACTGCTTTTAAATATTCCACCTACTCCAAATGGGCTGATTTATGAGACTGACGTATCAAGGCTACAGGAACTTGGCGAGGAAATAAAAAAAAGATATGGTAAGAACCTGACAGATGGTGCTGCAATTCTGGTGAAAGAAGAAAATGAATGGACTGCAGTAGATTGTGTACAAAAGGATGACTATGAAACTTACTATCAAGGAATTGGTCCACAGGCTGAGTTTAAGATTTCTTTTCCTGTTCCACAAAAGATTTCAGCAGTTATTTTAAAAGAGAACATATTAAAGAGTCAGAGAATTGAAGTCTTTGAGATTTTGACTATGATAAATGGGAATCTTATCAACATATATAAGGGAACTACTGTTGGTTATAAGAAAATTGCCCGTTTTCCTCAGATAGAATCGGATGTACTGATTATACGAATTTTAGATTCCAGAATCGAACCTACTCTTTCTTTTATTGGTATATATGAATAAAAATAAATGCTTTTTCTCTTAAAATATCGACAGAATGATAAGAATAACACATAAATTCAAAATACAACCTATATAAACTAGATAGAAGGTTAGCTATAATAGGGTTATAAACAAAAGGAGGGTAACAAACATGAGATTAAAAACAGCATTAAAACGTGGCTTTGCGTTAAGCTTGGCTACAGTAATGGTTTTAAGTACTGCCGGATGCGGAAAATCCGATAATACAAAAGGCAACTCAAATGGTAATACACCAACAGGTACTGAAGGTACCGAATCTTCCCAAAAGCCAAACAGTGATAAACCATTTGATGGTGTGACTGTAAAGTGGGCGTTAACAGATAACGCTGCAACTGGTTCTGAAACAAAAGAGATGGTTGAATTAATCAAAGAAAAAACCGGTATAAACGTAGAATTTTATATCACTCCTACATCAAAAGCAGGAGAAATGGACAAGGTTCTTGTAAGCTTAATGGCTGGAGAAGCTATCGATATCATCGGTAGAACTCCACTTCAGTTAGAAGAGTTCTACAAAGCTGCTGTATTAGAGTCAATTGATGATCTTGCAAAAGCAGATAACTACGATATGTCAGCTATCTATGGTGACAAAATTGTAAAATTTGATGATAATAAATCTTACGCAATGCCTGCAGAAAAGGATATTTGGTTAACGTATTATAATAAGAAAATCTTTGATGATGCTAATATTCCATATCCAACAGCAGAAGGTTGGACTTGGGAAAAATATGTTGAGACAGCAAAAAAACTTAACAATCCTGAGAAAAATATCTGGGGTTCCTTTATGAGTGATGACGTTGCATGTAACTATATGCTAGCTACACAAAAGGGTGTTTCTGCATATAAAGCAGATGGTACAGCTAATTTTGATGATCCTGCATACGCTGATGCTGCAAAATGGTTCTTTGGTTTAGGAAATGATCTTAAGATTCAACCAAGCTGCATCGATTTAGCTTCCGGAACATATCCATATAACTCCTTCATGGTAAATGGAAATATCGGTATGTATGTATATGGTGGATGGGTAGCAAGTGCATTATCCGATAAAACAAAATACCCAAGAGATTGGGAATTAGGAATCCTTCCAATGCCTTATCCAGAAGGTTCTGATGCTTCTTCTTTAACAATTACAAGTTGTTATGCTATTCCAAAGACATCTAAGAATAAAGAAGCTGCATTTGAAGCGATTAAAACAATTTGTGAATATAAATATACTTTAGGTTATGGACGTGTTCCAGCTAAGATTCTTACAGAAGATGAGGCAAAAACATATATTGAGTCCAGCTTACTTCCAAGATTTAAAGATGACAATTTAACAGTAGATGATTTTATGAAGGGTTGGTTTGATAACAGCAGATTATACCTAAGTGAAAAGATTATGGGTACTGCGGATACAACAATCGGTCAGATTTACACTGAAGAAGGCCAATTATATGGACAGGGACAAAAGTCACTGGAAGATACCATGAAATCTATTCAGGACAGAGCAAATGAAGCGATTAAAGAGGCAAGTGAGAAATAATAAGGTATTTCTCATCACTATGAAAAGTGAAATTTAATCTAGACTGAGATAAGAAAGCGCTGCCAGAGCATTTGGCAGCGCTTTCTTTAGGATACTGACATAGTATATAATGAGAAAGTAGCGAAGCGGATTCCGAGTATCCGCTTTGACTTATAAGAAAAGCAGGTGAAGAAAAATGAAGGAACGAATTTATTTACTTCCCAAAGAAGGGAATTTTTATAAAGCAAATATGCATTGCCATACAACAATTTCAGACGGAAAGCTGACACCGGAGCAGGTAAAAGAAGAATATCAAAAGAATGGATACCAGATTGTGGCCTTTACAGATCACAAAAAATATTGTCCTCATCCTGAATTAAATTCACAGGATTTTCTGGCACTAGCTGGTGTAGAAACAGATATTAATGAAATACGTCCAGGCAAGGAAAGAATTAGAACCAGAATGTTTCATATTAATTTCTACGATACCAATCCTGATGAAATGCCAGAGGAGAAAGCAAAATATTGTGCAGCAGATTATTGGAATTATGATCTTTCTTATGTGAATGCATATATAAAGAAAATGAAAAAGCTAGGATTCTTAGCAAGTTATAATCATCCTTATTGGTCTATGCAAAATTATGATGAATATGCGAAACTTGATGGACTTTTTGCTATGGAGATCTATAATCATGGTTGTGAACTTGATGGGTTGTATGGCTACAATCCACAAGCCTACGATGAAATGTTAAGAAGCGGGAAGAAAATCTTTTGTCTAGCCACTGATGACAATCATAATGAATATCCTATTGGTCATCCGTTGTGCGATTCCTTTGGAGGATTTACCATGATTAAGGCCAAGGAGCTTACTTATCCAGCCGTAATGAATGCGCTGGAAAAAGGAGATTTCTACAGTTCCATGGGTCCTGTAATAAATTCACTGTATATAGAAGGCAATGAATTGGTAGTAGAGACAAGTCCGGTTCAAAAGATTTATGTAAAGATGGAAGGAAAGAATTGTTATATGAAGGTAGCTCCTCCGGGAGAAAGAATAAAAGAGGCAAGATTTACACTGACCGGAAGGGAAGGCTTTATACGTGTAGCTTGCCGCACTGAAAAAGGAAATTTTGCTAATTCGAATGCATACTTCTTAGAAGATCTACCGGTAGAATTTACAACAGAGTAGGAGAACTTTAACTTGGATAATATTATACAGAAAAAAAAGATTCAATCAAAAAAAATACAATCCATGTTATTCTGGTTATGCTGGATCGTTTATTTTTCCACTTATCTAGGGAGACTTAATTATTCAGCCAGTTTAACAGAAATCATTAGAGCAGAAGGATTTGATAAAGGGGCAGCGGGATTAATAGGAACTGCATTCTTTTTTTCCTATGGATTTGGACAGCTGATCAGTGGAATCCTGGGAGATAATCTAAAGCCTCATAAGATGATTTTAGTAGGGGTATTAGGATCCGGAATCTGTAATGTGGCAATGGGATTATCCACTAGCATCTGGCAGATGGTAGCAGCATGGTGTATGAATGGTTTGCTTCAATCCTTGATTTGGTCTCCGATTATTAAAATATTTTCTGACTGGATTCCAAAAAACCGTCAAAAAACATTCTGTATTAACATTAACAGTAGTGTTCCTATCGGTACTTTTGCAACATATGGGATAACTGCATTTGTAGTGTGGAAATTCCACTGGAGAACGATGTTTTTCTTCTCTTCTCTGTGTCTGGCAGCCATTGG
>DPVV01000618.1 GCA_003526525.1 Lachnoclostridium phytofermentans
CTTCCACTGCAGAATAAGCTGTTCCGTAATTATCCTTAATCGCTCCCATTTCTAAGCAATCGGTTATAATTATCCCCTGAAATCCTAATTTTTCTCTTAGAAGACCTGTTAAAATCGTCTTGGATATCGTAGCTGGGATTTTATCACGTTCCAACTTAGGAAATAGGATATGGGTGGTCATTACACAGGGTACCCCTTCGCTAATTGCTCCTATAAAAGGTTTCAATTCTTCCTTCATTAGACTATCTATATCCTTGTCAATTACCGGAAGACCAAGATGGGAATCTACAGCCGTATCCCCATGCCCGGGAAAATGCTTAACGGTTGCCATAACTTTAGCATCAAGCAAGCCCTTTTGCATATTTAATCCAAACTCCTCAACCATCTGAGGATCACTGGAATAGGAACGTACACCTATTACTGGGTTGTCGGGATTAGAATTTATATCCATAACTGGAGCAAAGTCTACGTTAATACCAAAGGCCTTTAATTCCATCCCAGTAATCAAACCTGCTTGATAAGCATATTCTTTCTTTCCAGTTGCACCTATCAGCATTGCTCCCGGAACATTACTTGCTTCTTTGGGCAGTCTGGTCACCACACCACCCTCCTGGTCAGTCGCTATAAATGCTGGATATCTAGTACTTTTCTCAATTCTTTGATGCAAATCCAAGCAGAGTTTTCTAAGCTGTGGTATTGACTCCTGATTATATGTAAACAGTATGATATTTGCTATTTTTTCTTTTTCTATTAATTCATTCAACTCAGGAGTAATTTCCGTGGTAGGAAAACCAGTCATAATCATTTGACCTATTTTTTCCCTAAGACTCATCTCCTTCATACCTCAACCTCCGTTTAAGAATTCGCCCGTCTATAAGATAAATCCGTCTAGCACTCAGCCATCATGTCTTTTCATGGATATAGGCTTACAGATCTTTCTCATAACTACAAATTCCTGTACGGTTTCAAAACCTGCCTGGTGGTAGATCTTTCCTGCTGGATTATCTATTCCGGTATATAAGGACATATACTCCGCTCCTACTTTCTTCTCCTCTTCACACAGCTTAAAGAATAATACGGTTCCAAGTCCGTGACCTTCATGCTCCTTCACTACCCCTATACCAGTAAAATAGCCACGTCCGCTCTTCTGGCGAATCATCGGACCAGCAAAACCAACTACCTTATCATTATGTACTGCAACCAGCACCGGTACACCAGTACGAGTGCATTGCGATATTTCCCTTTCCCAGAGTGGATTATCCAGCTTCTGAAGCATTTCTTTAACACCATAATGCCTGTTCTGATCAAAAAGTGTTACCTCATAACCCTCTACAGCCGCCTTCTCTTCCTTTGCCAGAATAGCTTCAGGTATCGTGAAACCCTCCAGCTTCAAGTACATAGCACATTCAATTGCTCTATCTTGGTAACCGTTCTTATAAAGTTCTTCATGCAATTTGCTGTTTCTGAACACACCTGGTGCATTGTTATGCTCGTGGCGATTCGTTCCTTTTATATACCATGGAAGCATCATCGGATTAAAGAATAATACCTCAGACTGTGTTTTTCCTTCATCGGCAAAGCTCTTCTCCAATGCATCGAGCAGAATTTTATAGTTTTCCGAAGCTTCATAAGCTTCCTCAAGTAATACACTGGTAAGATATCCACTTGTCTTTCCTAAAGGAAGATCATCTCCGGTACATCCGCAGACAAACCCCACAACACGGTTGTCTTCATGCATGACGAATGTATGATTTTCATTAAAATATGGATTGCCGGTAAATATTTCGTGAAAGGAAGTATGATCCAATTCTTTATAACCGATTTTCACCGCTACAGTATTCCATAAAGCAATAATTTTATCTTGATCTTGGATTTTAAATGTATTTATCATTTTTCAAACTCCTTATTAAATTGAAATTTTCCCATAACAACAGTCTTCGCAAGCTCCAGTCACCGAAGGTACTTTACTTACTTAAGGCTTGTTTCAGGTAACCATTATTATCCTTTAATATTCTTTTTGATTCCTCTACCGTATAGCCCGATTGAATCATCATAATTGCCAGCTTTGATTTGTAATTCGATTTCTCCAGGAATTCCTTCGCAGTAGCATCATTAACTCCAGTAACCGTTTTGACGATTCTAATTGCCCGGTCAATTAATTTGACATTGGATGCATTAAGATCCACCATCATGTTACCATACACTTTCCCAAGCTTTATCATTGCAGCAGTAGTTAGCATGTTTAAAACCATCTTTTGTGCCGTACCTGCCTTCATTCTAGTTGAACCAACAATAACTTCTGGGCCTGTAACTGGTGCTATGCATACATCACAGATTGGATCCAACTTCGTATTCCTATTATTCACAACACCTATCACAGTTGCGCCCAATTCCTTAGCCTGCTTTAAGGCTCCGATTACATAAGCAGCACTTCCGCTTGCTGTTATTCCAACTACAACATCTCCTTTTGTAATATGGCATTCTAATGCCTGATTTCTACCATCCTCCTCTATATCCTCGCTTCCTTCCACCGCAGTTCTAATGGCGATGTCACCCCCGGCAATATACGCTTGAATTAAAGCTGGATCTGTTCCATAGGTAGGAGGACATTCCGAGGCATCCAAAATCCCCAGCCGGCCCGATGTTCCTGCACCAAAATAAATCATTTTTCCGCCATTACCTAAAGATACGGTAATAATATCAACTGCCTTTGCAATTTGCGAAATCTCTTTTTCCACAGCTACCGTCACTTTACTGTCTTCCTTGTTAATCAGTTCTAAAATCTGTGTTGTAGATAATTCATCGATGTCCTTTGTTGTTTGATTTACTTGCTCTGTTATTAAATTCATTAAATATTCATTCATATTAATCCAAACACCTTTCCTTATTATCGATGTTTACACAGTTGCAATTAGTTGATTTTCATTAAAATAATTCTCTTTCTGTCTGTATTCTATACAATCTGCCCAATAATGTCAATACAATTTCAATCTTTTATTTCATTATAATTTTTATTTTTGAAATTTTATTTTACTTTATTTTTTATAATACTGGTATTTTGGATAAATTTATACAAAAAAAACAGCCAATTGGCTGTTTTTTATTTAATCTCTTATTTCATCTTAAAATCACAGATAAACCCCTTTTTAGAATACATAGTTTTAACAGGACTATAATTAGTCACACTGTTTCCCATTAAATATAGCTCATTTAGGTTCACAAGTCCTTTTAAAGAAGTAATACTTTTAATCTTATTATCCTTTAAATATAGCTTTTCCAGAAGAGTAAGCTTTGTTAAAGGCTTTACATCAGTGATTTTATTTCCGTTCATTGATAATACTTTTAGTTTTTTCAAACCGGAAATTGCGCTGATATCACTGATGGAATTTCTTTGAAGGTATAAACGTTCCAATCCACTCAGATTTTTTAACGAATTTATTGAAGAAATCTTATTATTTGATAAATCCAAGTACTTTAAATTAGTCAATGTCTTTAACCCAGTGATATCATTGATTTTATTATTATCTAATATCAAAGACTTGAGGTTTTTCAGATTTTTAAGACTGTCAATATTCTGTATACTATTTTTCCCACCCTCTAAGACTACCAGTTTTGTTAGTTTATTTAGAGAGGATATATTTTTTATATTATTCTCACGTATATATAGCTCTCGCAAGTTTGTTAATGTTGACAATGCACTAACGGATTCAATCTGGTTACCATTTAGGGATAGAACCTCTAGCTTAGTTAATTTTTTAAGAGCATTTATATCAGAAATCATGTTACGTTGAAGGTAAAGTACACGTAGTTTTGTCAGATTACCTATAGCTGATATATCCTTAATCGATAACTGTCCGGCATCCAGATACTCAAGATTTGTTAGTTTACTCAAATCTTTTAAGCTTTTTACCCCTTTCGGTAGCTTCAATCGATATATGCCATACAGCTCTTCTTCCGATATTTTTCCTGATACTTTTCCAAGTTTCTCTCTAACTGCCTTTTCTACGAAAGGATCTGCAAAACTAATATATTTACTGCTTTCCGCCGGTAATTTATCATAAGAATTCATTTCTGTTATTATTGTGTTCCAAGCATTCAGATGATACTTCTTCCCAGTCGTATCATTATAATCTGGTATATTTGCAAGACTCCAAAGAGAAATGCCGCCAAGTTTATAAGATTTTGCTAATGCAATCTTAGCACGAATACTAGAACTATCTTCATAGATTATGACATTCCAAGTCTTGTTAGAGGAATTAAAGTACTGAATATATGGACTTTGTAATTCATTGTTATATCCATAAGTTAAATTCTGCCCATATCCATCCGAATTATCGACTCGTGCCTTTATTGTTTTATACAACGGGGTAATCCTTCCTCCTCTACTTAAGGTTGTATCCGGCAGGTCATCCCAAGCCTTTGCACTTTTTACATCAAACTGCCACTGAGCAGCATCAAATGTAATCTGTAACCAAACTTTAGAAAGCTCTGAGGTACCAGAAGCTGCTTTCTTTATATCGTTTAAAGCCATTCTAACCATTTGTATCGGTGCAAGGCTGTGGGTGGGGCTTAAAGCATTATAGCTTGTGTACTGCTCTATCTGATTCTTTTGTAGCTTTTGTATTGGTTCATAGTCATGAGCCATGACAATTACACGGTCTGCTACATCAAGTATCTTCGAAAAATCATAACCATCGTAATAAAAAGCTGGATTTACTGCTACATAAAGTTTTTTACCCATGCTATCAAATTGTTTCCTAAGTTCCATCAAAAACTGTGTATAATACGTACTGATTGGCTTTCCATTATAGAGAATAGGTTTACCATTTCCATCTGTATTGCGAAGCCCTTCAAAATCAATTACCACACCATCATAGTAAATATCTTCTCCTCGCGAAACATCTGTCTGCACTGCATTTACTATTGCTAACACCATAGCTGATCGCTCATTCGCATATGGTAATAACTTCGCACCATCATTACCATCCATATAAATATTTAGCTGGATTGATTTTCCTTGACTCTTTGCATATTCTAACGGTTGAAGATAATCATTTGGATAATAGAATCCATAGTTACCATTTTGACCTTTCACAGTATTTAGACAACCAGAATCTTTTGCATCTATTCTACTCCAAGCAAAACTTATGGAATCTAATTTGTCTATGTATTTTTTCATCTGCTCGGAAAATACTGCGTTCGAAGGATAAAATGCATGAAGTTCTCCACTCTTTTGATTTCCTACTTTAGCAGTGTTATTATCAATGGCGTTGTCATTTGAGGTATTTTCTGCTGCCTTAGCAGGTAATGACTGTATTAGGAATATCGTTATTATAAGAAAACAAATACATGATCTAAGTAATCTTTTCATAAACTTATCCTTATTGTATTTTTTACAGTATTTATTATTAATGAAATCATTTCTCTTCATCAAATCTCCTCCTCTATTATGATAGGTTAATATATAATTTTTAGAAATGTAAATTAACAATCCGACTTTGTTTCTATGTAGTAGATAGTGACATATTAATTAACTTTTACAATTATGCAATTTATCTATTAAACAAGAATAAGTACGCTTCGTGAACATTTCCTTGTCATGAATTATGCTTATATCATGTTGTATTTCAATCTCCTTTAAAACAATACTACTTTTTAATTCAACTAACAATGTAAATTTTTGTTATATTATTACTTGAATTCTACTAAATGATATTCACATTCCCACGTTATATGGGTTGAACTATTCATATCCATTTGGGATGCCTAATATGCAATTTTGTGGTTGGCTAGACTCATTGAACAGTCCCATCGCAGTAAGCAAAATATATACAGCAGTGATGTTCTGAATTCAGTGGCAAAAGAAGTTTTGGAAAAGGACGGTCTTGCCGGATTTGCGCCGATAATACCATTCATTGATATTATCATCGTTGAAGAGTATATTATGAACAATAAGAAATAGTTTGTACTAGTATAATTAATTACCAACTAAAAGGACTGAGTCCTGTGCAATACAGAGCTCAATCCTCGTTAGTTGCTAATTCTAACTGTCCAACATTTTGGGTTCAGTTCATATGGATGATTAGTAGTTTATATATGTATTCACTTTACTTAGTTTAGGTTTTATAATTAAAAACATTTTATATTTTTCTTGCTTTAATAATAGCTCTGCTTGTAGTTTCGCTAATAGGATTGCAATTGTAATCCCCGTATTCTTCTTCAATAATAAAACCTGTAGAAGATAACCAAGAATGTATTTGCTCAAGAGTAGCAAAATGTTTTACAACATCGATGTCTTGTTTGATTATTTCTCCACTTATACAATGAAGTTCGAACCTGCGTATAGATTTTACAGTTTCAGTTTCTTTGTCAAATGTACTACCAAACAGTATCATTTTACCTGTATTTCCATCACTATCTGTTCCTTCCCAAATCACACGTTCACTCGGATCGTCAAACCAATATTCGGGATGTAAAGTATATCCATAATCAATATAGATAATACCGCCAGATACCAGTGATTTAGCTGATTTATCAATAAGTAACTTCTGTGCTTTTTCATAGTCCATGTCAGAAATGATATTGAACAAAAAATTTCCCGCGATTACTACAATATTATAATCGTTACCCCAGTCATCATTAATAACATCAGCTTTATACCAAAAAATATTGCTTAGTCCCTCCGTTTTCGAATCTATTTTACTTAGCATATAAGAATCAAAATCTAATCCTGTAACAACATGACCTGCTTTTGCTAAAGGGACAAGAATTCGACCACTCCCACAAGCAATCTCAAGAATACGCTTTGGTTTCGGACCTATCACTGATAGTAAAAATTCGACATCGTTAGTATCGGTTGCATCTTGTTCATACATATCAGCTATCCACTTTGAAATAGTTGGTTTTTCTTTAAACAATTTCTTATCCTCCATCTGATAGGAGGGTTAAAATATAGTCGCCCTCCTCATATATTCCAAACTTTCTAATATTGTATACTTCATAAGAAATCACCCTTTCAAATAAATTATTTATTATAATGCATAAGCAGTATAACCAGCTATGATTATCATAGTATAATACACATTTAACCAATTATCAACTACCTCGATTACAAGGTAGTTGATAGTAATAGGTAAAATATTTTTATTCTTTCTTATGTTGAAGCTATAAATTTTATAATATCGACACATCAACTAAAACCTTGACTATTACTGTTGACACATTACCTACTGCTGCCTTAGTTAGGTTAACAACTTCCTGTAATACTACATAGAAAAAACTATCATTTTTCTCGCTTATCGGATTTCTGGTAACATTCGCTACAATGGCTCTTTCAGATACACAGCAATTATTACATACAATCATTCTCTCACTGATCTGTGCATTAATATAAAGTCCTGTTTCTCTATTTACAGTTTCCGCCGCAATCCTCCAGTTGTTAGTTACAGTATCTAAATTAAATCTATTATCCTCTATACCAGTAAACGATATTTCATACCTTTCTGTACTGAACATGGATATTAATCCTTTTATTTATTATCTTATGCTACGAAATATTATTGTTTCTTAATCTAGCACATTGGTATAAGTTAATCTTGAACAAGTAGGAGTATCTAAATAGCATGTCCTAGCGATAACATAGAAAAATATTTACTTGGTATATA
>DPVV01000578.1 GCA_003526525.1 Lachnoclostridium phytofermentans
CTTTACAGATTATATTAAAGCCTACCCTTGATGCTTATCCTATCTCCGATTTGTATCAGACATATGGAGCTGATTTTAAGTATCTTTTAAGTTTACAAAATAAGATACGCCTAAAGAAATATACAGAGGATTTGTTTTCCCGTTTGGAATCAGAGAAATATGATTCCACTTCTGTGAAACAACTTTTACGCCGTTTAGAAATTGATATGAAACTATTTCTTGAAAAATATCAAATCAATCTGTGTACCTTCTCCTTGGAGGGTGATACTTTTGACCATTTAAAAAAGATATTTTTCGATATGATTGATTGTATGTTTGAACAGCTTTCCAAGCCAGAAAATAAGTCTAGCCGTCCAGAAATAAAAAAAGTACTTATCTTTATTAGTACTCATATCGGAGATGAGATAACTTGTGAAAACATGGCAAGCTATATCAATATGAATAGCAATTATTTTAGCAGATTATTTAAAAATGAAATGGGTATCGGGTTTTCAGAATATCTTCTTAATAAGCGTATTCATATAGCTACGGAGTTATTAAAAAATTCTGACTGTCCGATTCATGAGATATCAAGAATCGTTGGCTTTGAAAGCCCTAGCTATTTCCATCGGGCTTATAAAAAGGTCACAGGAATTACCCCAGGAGATGCTAGAGAATATAAGTAATCAATCTCTATTTGAGAGTGAATTAGTATTTGTAACATAAAATGGTACCTTGAAATGGCTTTTACAGACCATATCAAAGTACCTTTTTTTTGATTATTTTTAGTGAGCTATTTTACGACAGCTCCTTCAATAATCCTAAAATCCTAATTTAACGATTCCTAATAGTTTTCAGCTTTTACCTGGTAATAAGCCTGTGGATGTGCACAAACTGGACAAAGCTGTGGAGCTTCCTTACCAATAATCACATGCCCACAATTTCTGCACTGCCAGATAGCATCTCCATCCTTTGAGAATACTAAACCTTTCTCAACATTCTCAAGAAGCTTTAGGTATCTTTCCTCATGTTCTTTCTCAATCTTTGCAACACCTTCAAATAAATCTGCGATGTGACCAAAGCCTTCTTCTCTTGCTTCCTTAGCAAAGCCTGCATACATATCAGTCCACTCATAGTTCTCACCTGCTGCAGCATCTTTTAGATTCTGTGTAGTATCACCGATACCGTTATGTAATAACTTATACCATAACTTCGCATGCTCTTTCTCATTCTCCGCTGTCTCTAAGAATAGTGCAGCAATCTGTTCATATCCTTCTTTTTTTGCCTTACTTGCAAAATAAGTGTATTTGTTTCTTGCTTCGGATTCTCCTGCGAATGCAGCTTTTAAGTTTGCCTCTGTTTTTGTACCTTTTAAATTTGCCATAATATTACCATCCTTTCTATCTTATTAATATATAATGAGAATCATTATTAAATTCCTACTTTTTATTCTAACTTATAAAAATTAGTATGTCAATGGTAGATACTAATCATAAAATTCCTTATGGTAGATCCTTATTATATGAAAGTTACTCATTATAGAAATCCTTAGGAAAGATACTCATTATAGAAATCCTTATATTAGATACTCATAGATACTCATAGATACTCATTATAGAAATCCTTTTCGTGAGCAAAAAAATAAATAGGTTGTTATCATTAGACGAATCATAATGATAGGAACCTATTTACCTATAGCAAAATTTTGTTCTTTGCAGATTATCAAAGATTAATATTTACGGAATCTTTGGTAACGGGTTTCTACAAGAGTTTCCCCTTTATCCGAGTAACGTTTTATGAATTCTAAGATACCTTGTTTTAAAGACCAAGCAACATGCTCCATGTTACCCGTGTTTAAAGAAACTTTAATTTCGTTATCCTCATCCTTTTCCTCTAAATCAGTAATAAATTCAGAAACCGGTTCAGATTCATCACCCAAAAGTAACATCGCTTCTTTCTCTGTTTCTTCTATCGATAATTCAGGGAATACCTGATCAATAATCTTTAATTCTAATAAATCATCTGCTGTTATTTTCATTATAGCTGCAGCTTCATCCGCTCTCTTACTATCCTTCCACAATATAGAAGCAAATCCTTCTGGAGATAGAATAGAATACGTTGCATTTTCTAGCATCCAAACCTCATCTGCAACAGCAAGTGCTAGAGCTCCACCACTTCCGCCTTCCCCTATTACTATGGAGAGGATTGGAGTCTTTAAGGAAGACATCTCATATAGATTCTTCGCAATGGCTTCTCCTTGCCCTCGCATCTCTGCCTCAATACCACAAAATGCTCCAGGGGTATCAACAAAGCATATGACAGGACGATGGAATTTTTCTGCCTGCTTCATTAGACGAAGTGCCTTACGATATCCTTCTGGGTTTGGCATACCAAAATTACGTTTCATGTTTTGCTTGATATTACGACCCTTTTGCTGCCCAATCACAGTAACCGGTATCCCGTCAATCATCGCAATCCCACCGACAATTGCACCATCATCTCTGCAATAGCGGTCACCATGCAACTCTAAAAAACGATCAAAAATATGACTCATATAATCTATACTTGTTGGACGTTCCGTTCCTCTTGCAATCTTCACCCGTTCCCAAGCAGATATTTTATTCTCCATAACTCACCTCATTTTTACGCACTAGTCTTATTAGAACTCATTTAGTTCTGACGTCTCTACTTGTTCTTCCTCTTCATAGAGAGATTCATTACTAGGGTTCATACTTGTTTTTATTAAGAAAGATAACACTTGTTTTAAACGGCTGCGTTTTACAATTTTATCGACAAATCCATGCTCTAATAAAAACTCTGCACGTTGAAATCCTTCTGGTAACTTCTGACCGATGGTCTGCTCAATAACACGTGGACCTGCAAATCCAATTAATGCTCCAGGCTCTGCAAGAATTACATCGCCAAGCATCGCAAAACTTGCAACGACACCACCAGTGGTTGGATCTGTAAGAATCGGAATATAAATTAATCCGGCATCCGAATGACGTTTTAGGGCTGCACTTGTTTTTGCCATCTGCATAAGAGAAATTATCCCCTCCTGCATTCTAGCTCCGCCTGAACAGCAAAATAGTATCAACGGCTGACGATTTTCTGTTGCATTTTCTATTAGCCTTGTGATTTTCTCACCGACTACACCACCCATACTTCCCATTAAGAAAGTTGAAGCCATCGCTCCGATTGAAACACTTGCACCACAGATTTTACCTTCACCTGTAATTACTGCTTCATCAAGATTATTGACAGACTTCATGTGAGAAAGTTTAGCTTCATAACCTGGGAAATCAAGTGGATTACTAATTGGTAAATCCACATCAAACTCTATAAAGCTTCCTTTATCCAGAACCATATTAAGCCTTGTTTTGGGAGCGATTCGAAAGTAATTATTGCAGTTTGGACAGATATAGTAATTTGCTATAATATCCTCTGTATAGATAATTTCACCACATTTCTCACATTTTTGAAATAATCCATCTGGAACCTGTGGTTCATTCATCATATTTTTAACTTTCTCATTTCTTCTGGTTTCTTTCTCCGATGCGTTTCCAGTTTTCTTAAACATTCCCATTGTAACCTCTATTCTGGCGTTTTAGCGCCTTCACATAACGGTCGCAACTTTGTGCGCCATAAACTAACCCCATTGCAGTATTATTCTCTATTAAGAAAATATTCTACAAAATCGGTTGTTATATTTCCTGTTTGAAATTGTTTATTCTGTATTAACTGATAAAGAAAATCTGTATTGGTTTCAATACCATCAATAATTAATTCGCCCAGGACACCCCGCATCTTAGCGATAGCTTCCTCTCTGGTTTTATCATGCACCATCACTTTTGCTATCAAAGAATCATAGTATCTCGGAATGGTATATCCTTCATATAACATCGTATCGATGCGAACACCAAAGCCTCCTGGCATATGAAATTCTGTCACAGTACCAGGAGACGGTAAGAACCCTCGTTCAGGACACTCTGCATTTATTCTGCATTCGATTGCATGCCCCTCAATCCTAATATCCTCTTGTGTAAAGCTTAACGGCTCTCCTGCTGCAATTTTAATTTGTTCCTTTATCAAATCAATTCCGGTAACAAGCTCTGTAATTCCATGCTCAACCTGAATTCTTGTATTCATCTCAATAAAATAATAACGATTTTTATCATCTAACAAAAACTCAATTGTTCCTGCGTTCGTATAATTCGCTGCTTTTGCTGCTCTAACTGCTATCTCTCCCATTTCTTTACGTAGAGTTTCACTAAGAGCAACAGACGGTGCTTCTTCTATCATTTTTTGATGTCTTCTTTGGATAGAACAATCACGTTCACCAAGATGTACTACATTGCCGAACTGATCAGCAAGTATCTGAAATTCAATATGTCTCGCTCCAGAAATGTATCTCTCCAGATACATCGTATCGTCTCCAAAACCATTTTTCGCCTCTTGTCTAGCAGTTTCAAACAGATTATCAAATTCCTCTTCTGAGTGTACAATACGCATGCCACGACCGCCACCACCTGCGCTTGCTTTGATCATAATCGGATAACCGATTTCTTTTGCAAGAGCTTTCGCCCTCTTAATCTCGTGAAGTGGTTCTTTGGTTCCTGGTACTACTGGAACATTGGCCTCCATCATGGTGTTTCTTGCACATGCCTTATCTCCCATACGATCAATTACATCTTTATTTGGTCCGATAAATGCAATATTACATTTTTCACAAAGTTGTGCGAACTTACTATTTTCTGATAAAAATCCGAAGCCTGGATGAATTGCCTCCGCCCCAGATGCTAGCGTTGCACTTAAGATTCGTTCCATCTTTAAGTAACTATCTTTCGCATATGCTGGACCGATGCATACAGCTTCATCTGCTAATTGGGCATGTAGTGCTTGCTCATCTGCTGTAGAATATATCGCAACAGTTTGAATTCCCATCTCTCTACAGGCACGGATAATTCGTACTGCTATTTCACCACGATTGGCTACTAAAATCTTCTTAAACATAAGAACCCCCATTCCATTGATACCCCGCAAATTTGGGCAATAGCACAATATTTGCCAAGTGAATCGCTTATTAATTCACTTTTCTTAACGTATTACAAACGTTAATTCTGCCTCAGCAAAAACCTTTTCCTCATCGTATGCTTTTGCGGTAGCTACACCGATTGGTCCTTTTTGCTTTAGTAAAGAAACCTCTAATGTTAACACGTCACCAGGTGTTACCATGTTACGAAATCTCGCCTTATCAATTCCTCCAAAGAACGGAACTTTACCTTTATTTTCTTCTAAGGATAGCATAACCACGGAACCCACCTGGGCTAATGCTTCTATAATTAAGACTCCTGGCATCACCGGATTTCCTGGATAATGTCCTGTAAAAAATGGCTCATTAAAAGTTACACACTTTCTTCCGATAGCACGAATCCCTGGAACTAATTCTAAGATTCTATCTACCAATAAAAATGGGCTGCGGTGTGGAATTATATCCATAATTTCTTTACTATTTAATACCATAATAACCTCTATTCTGGCGCATTAGCGTCAATTCTTATCGTTAGCAACTTTGTACGCCAGTACAAATTACTTAACATCCATTGCAACTAGTAAAAGCACGCTCTGCGAACTTTTCATAAACATTTTCTTGTTAATTTTTCTATAGTGGGCGGATACGAACTAGTTTCTGATCAAATCCAACCATCTCCTGATTTTTCACTAAGATTTCTTCCACAAAACCATCATATGGAGACTCAATTTCATTCATTAGCTTCATAGCCTCAACGATACCAACAACTTGACCTTTCATCACTTTATCTCCAACATGAATGAATGGTTCTTCCCCTTCTCCCTTCGCACAGTAAAAGGTGCCAACCATCGGACAAGTAATGATGTTACATGGTACTGTATCTTTTAAAATGCAATCTTGTTCGCTGATTGCATTAGCTGCCTCTACCTTAGTAGCATCCGTTATCAGTAGTTCGTGATTTAATTCAAAAGAAAGCTTTGTCTCTCCCTCTTCATAAGTAAAAGAAGTTAGCTTCGAAGAGGAAACTGCCTCAATTAATGCAATAATATCTTTAATTTCCATAAGATCCTCAATTCTGGCGATTGATCGCCGATTTCTTATTCTACATATTTTTTTACTAGAAGAGTTCCATTGTGTCCACCAAATCCTAGAGAATTGCTAATTGCCACATTTACCTTTTTGTCCGTTCTTGCTTCCTTCGTATAATCCAAATCAAGCTCTTCATCTGGTACGCTATAACCAACTGTCGCATGAATAAAATCTTCCTGTACAGATTTCACGCATACAATAAATTCAACAGCACCAGCAGCACCTAACAAATGGCCTGTCATTGATTTCGTAGAATTTACATTAAGGTGATAAGCATGCTCTCCAAAAGCCGCTTTAATTGATTTTGTCTCGAATAAATCATTGTGATGTGTACTTGTTCCGTGCGCATTAATGTAATCAACGTCTTCTGGTTTTAAGCCAGCTTCTTTCACCGCAAGGAGCATGGCTCTCATTGCGCCTTCTCCATCTTCAGAAGGTGAGGTAATATGAAAAGCATCTGCTGTTGCTCCATATCCAGCTACCTCTGCTAAGATATTAGCTCCTCTTGCTTTAGCATGCTCTAAGGACTCAATTACAACTACACCAGCTCCCTCTCCCATAATAAAGCCGCTACGTTCTTTATCAAAAGGAATGGAGGCTCTCTTTGGATCTTCCGATGAACTTAATGCTGTTAGTGCTCCAAATCCTGCGATACCAAGCTTTGAAATCGCTGCTTCCGTACCACCACAAACCATAACATCTGCATCGCCACATTGAATCGCACGGTATGCTTCTCCAATGGAATGAGTTCCTGTCGCACATGCAGTTACTACGTTAATACATTTTCCCTTTAGTCCGAAATTAATAGATACATTTCCTGCTGCCATATTACTTATCATTAGTGGAACAAATAATGGATTGGTTCTCTTAGGGCCGTTATTTAAAACTTTCTCGTATTCCTTTTCGATAATCACTAGGTCACCAATACCGGAACCAACAGACACACCAATTCTTGTTCTATCTTCGTTCTCTAAATCAAGACCGCTAGATTCAATTGCTTCCTTTGTTGCAGCGACTGCATATTGACAGAACTTTTCCATACGTCTTGCTGACTTCCCATCCATATAGTCCGCTGCATTAAAATTTTTTACCTCTGCTGCTAACTTTGCACGATAATCAGTTGTATCGAAATAAGTAATCGGTCCAAAACCTGTTGTTCCTTCTTTAATATTACTCCAAAAATCTTCCACATTATTTCCGATTGGAGTAATCACTCCCATTCCTGTAACTACTACTCTTTTCATATTAATAACCATGCCTTTCCATAGCCTGCAAACTTAAGGTACAGGCACAAATTACATTCCCATTCCACCATCAACTTGTATTACTTGCCCCGTAATATAAGCTGCTTTATCCGATGCTAAAAATGCTACTGTCTCTGCTATATGAGCGACATCACCAAACTTCTTAAGAGGTATTTGTGTAAGTACCATCTCTTTCGCATTCTCTGGTAAAACATCGGTCATCTCCGTTTGTATAAACCCTGGTGCTACTGCATTCACGGTAATCCCACGAGAACCTAATTCCCTGGCAGCTGACTTTGTCATTCCTATCACACCAGCTTTGGATGCACAATAATTTATCTGTCCTATATTTCCAATCACACCAACAACAGATGAGATATTGATAATCCTTCCGCTTCTTTGCTTAAGCATCGGACGAGTCACTTGTTTAATACAGTGAAAACAACCTTTTAAGTTCGTATCAATAACTGCATCAAATTCTTCTTCCGACATTTTCATAATAAGGTTATCCCTTGTAATACCAGCGTTATTTACTAAGATATCCACTTGTTTAAATTCTGCTAATATATCAGCAAACATGACTTCTGTAGCTTTTGCATCCGAAACATCTGCCTGATAAGCGACTGCTCTTCCGCCTTCGCTTATAATCTTTTGTACTACTTCTTCGGCACGTTCCTTGGAACCACAATAATTAACTATAACCGTTGCTCCATAGCTAGCAAGTGTCAATGCGACCTGGCGTCCAATTCCTCGGCTTCCTCCAGTCACCACAGCAACTTTATTCTCTAACATATTATTCCTCCATTTAAGTGTGTAGTGTGAAAGAACAAAGTTCTTTCACACGGATATATGTGTCTGCGTCGTCTTCGGCACATATCCGCCTAATGCAACCATGTTTTCAAGTGTCTACTGAGCAGGCACATATATCAGCCTACTGCAGGCAGTTTACAATGTATAAAAGTGACCAATATCAGATTTTGTTATGAGTAGTAACAAAATCTGATTGGTACGAATACAATACGAATCATTATTTATAAAACATCTAGCTTATCTAAGTCTTCTATCTTTTCTATGTTAATTACTTGCATAGTACGATCAATCTTTTTTACAAATGAGGATAATGTTTTTCCTGGTCCAATCTCAACAAAAGTTGTGATACCATTTGCAATCATTTTTTCCACACTCTGCTGCCAACGTACGGATGAAGAAACCTGAGCTGACAAACTATCTATGATAAGCTCTTTACTCGTGATATATTCTGCAGTTGTATTCGCAACGTAAGGAATTGCTGGATCATTTATAGCAATCTTTTCTAATTCCTTTCGAAGCTTTTCTCCAGCAGGAAGAAGCATAGGTGAATGGAATGGACCACTTACATTAAGCGGTAATACCCTTTTTGCTCCTGCTTTTTCAAGGCTAATCTTTGCTGCTTCAACCGCGGTATTTTCACCTGAGATTACGATTTGCCCTGGACAATTATAATTTGCAACGGTTACAATTCCTTCCGTATTGGCACAGATTTCTTCTACCAATTCATTGTTAAGCCCTAACACTGCTGCCATCGTACCTACAGATACTGGTACTGCTTCTTGCATATAGATTCCTCTTTTTCTTACAAGATAAATCACATCTTTTAAGCTTAGAACCTTACTCTGATATAGGGCTACATACTCTCCTAAACTAAGTCCGGCACAAACAGCTGGAGTAATATTCTTCTCCTTCATAGCCATTAGCATTGCTGTCATAGTAGTAACCATAGCTGCTTGCGTATATTCTGTTATATGAAGTCTTTCATCCTCTTCAAAAATCAGTTTTGTCATATCGAGTGATAAAATATCACTTGCTAATTCAAATACCTCTCTAGATTCCTTATAGGTATCATAAAAGTCTTTTCCCATTCCAGTATATTGCGCCCCCTGGCCTGGGAATAGAAATGCCACTTGTTTCATTTACAACCTAACCTCCAAGTAACTATACTTTTTAACTAAAATTCTCTCATTCAATGATAAATGAGGGGAGTTTCTCCCCTCGTTCTTATGCTGTTTGTACTCTCTTTCCAAACAATTTGCTTAACCACTTTTTCTTAGCAACCATACGCACTAAACTTATAATAACGACTAACATGGCTACTATCCCTGACACTACTGCTACCAATGCTTTCATCTTTGCTTGAACGGCATCTACCTTCTCTTTTACTTGCGCTTTTGCATGAGCAGCACGCTCTGATACAGGTTCATACGCAACTATATTGTCATATAGTTCTCTTTGCTCATTTATGGTTCGATATAATGTATCTGATATTACAAATACATTTCCCTTCTTAAACGGTGTTAATGTTCGCTTTCTTTTTGCAATGGTCTTTTGCATTTGAATGTCCCTCTCAGGATACTCGTTTTCTAAGAATTTGGTATCTAAATCACCCATTAGATCAATTAAGTAATTTTCCGTCATGTCTGCTCCCTTCTTTATATTAACTGAAATTCATTTTTCATTTTTGTACGTAAACGTGATAATCTACTATCCACTGCTGTAACAGACATGCTCATGGCATGTGCTATTACCTTGGAGGATTGCATATAATAATATTTCCTTATCATTAATTCCCGATCTTTCTCCGGGAGACTTGCAATCATTTTATTTAGCTTCTTTACATTTTCTCTTCGCATCATTTGATTTTCAATGTTCACACTTACATCGGGAAGCACCGATGCAAGTTCTGCTACATCTTCGGTATGTGTCCGATCTTCGTGCCTCTTAACGTCACGCAAACGATTGATTGCGGTGTTTCTGACTATTACCTTAAGGTAGGTAGATAATGAGGCTTTCGTATAATCATATTTCTCCGCATTCTTCCAGAATTTAAAATACGTATCGTTAACACATTCCTCGATATCTCTTACATGGTTTCCAAGGATACCAGCTGCGATATATACTAGCAGTTTCTCATACTTCTCTGCTAACAAGGAGAGTCCCAGTTGATTTTTCTTATTAATCAGAGAAAGAATTTCTTCATCGGTCAAGTTAACTGCCTCCTTCGAGTAACGATATAATAGTGGGATACGACAATGTCGTAACACTATAATAACGCATGCCTATCTATAAATACACTTGAAATAAAAATACCTTGCAACAATTTTTTAATTTCCTGATTTCCATGGTGAATCATAATACTTACCAGAGTTTGGAGCTCTCGTTGGAAGTGGAGCTGATGTTGGTAATGGAAGAGGGGTTGGTGTTGGTCGATTTGCATAGTGAATCGTCGCTTCTTCCTCCGTATATAACGCCTCCTTGGTATAATTCATATTACCGTTCCATAAAAGCCACTCCGAGTAATCTGAATCATAGACAGCTTCAATCTGATCTCTGACTTCCTTGGAACCATATCGAATATAATGCTTAATCCAAGGAGCTGTAAAATCCTGAAGCCAAGGCCGTACCTTCGCCCGGTGTTCTCCTTCTGGTATTTGATTTAAAACCTTTCTGGAAGCATCTAACGCTGCCAGTATAAGATTATAAGGCTCTGTATCTGGATATTTAATTCCATAATATCCTTCCCCATAATGGGAAGGGTAAATCATAGGACATATATAATCTAAATATTTTGACATCTCTAAATAACTTTGTCCAACAATTTTTGCATCTACTGAGCTACTGATAATCGCTCCGTAAACATCCGCTGATACAAAGATACCTAATGGTCGTAACTTTTCACAAGCATATTTTACAAACTCTGTGATAGTTTCAATTTTAGTTTTTGTGCTAGCTTCTACTCCAAAATCAACATTTGCCATACCACTATCCGTTGAAAAACGAATGTAATCAAAATTAACCTCATCAAAACCAAGTGCAGCACATTGCGAAGCTATTCCAACTAAGTAATCCCATACTTCTTTTTTATAAGGATTTACCCAAGCTAACTTATCCTTATCACGAAAGGTAGAACCATCCTTTAGCTTAAGTGCAAGCTCTGGCCTTTTATCAGCAAGTACAGGATCCTTAAATGCTACAACACGGGCAATGAGATATACATCTTGTTCTTTAAGTTTCCTTATCAATCCATTAATGTCACTGATATAACCTCTTGTTGCATTAATATCAATGGCTGGCTGATAGTTCATCTGGTAAGTGATTCTCCCATCATCATCTTTAATGTCAATTACCATTGCATTAAGTTCCGTGTCATCAACTAACTTTAACAAATCATCGATATTTTTATTTGCCTTGGATGCTGTAATGTATATCCCCTTTGCTTTTACTGCATTTCTACCATCTTTAAAATTTGCCATCCAAACTTCCTTATCTTCTTCAGGCTCTAACAGTTTTTCCCCTGTTGGCCTTGCAATCCACATCCCATATGGTCCAGATGCCGTCCGTCCCGATAATTCCTCATGCTGATGTTTGATTAATTGATTTTCAGAAAGTTCACTTTTTCCCTTCCTATCTATCTTCGCTTTTGTATAAAAGAAAACGCATGTACCAAGTCCTAAAGCAATTACTAAAATGAGTAATGCTAACATCTCTCGCTTCTGGAAGCTCTTTCTACGCGCAGTAAATTTTAGTTTCTTACGTCTTGCATCAAAATCAAGATAACGATCTTTCTTTTTCATCCTACTCCTCATTCCTACGCATCCTTTTGCACATTCGAAGTTTGTGCTGAGGATTTCCAGGCACAAACTTTCGTGCGAAACTTAGAAATTCTTAGGCAGCGTATTTTGATGCCATAGAATCTCTTTTCACACTTCAATCTTATAGTAAGCCCTCGGATCGTATGCATTTTCTTAGTAGTTTTTAAGGGCTTTCGTCTGGAATCTATCGTTCTACACTTATCTTTTTAGCTGGCGTTGTATCTTTAAAAATATTTCTATAATATCAGGATCTAAGCTATGATTTGCCTCAAGCTTCATGCGCTGTAGTGCCTCTATATGTGCTCCCTCACCTTTATCTGCATAATCCCTTAACAAATTATCATACATGTTTACTACGGTCACAATTCGGGCAGATAAAGGTATTTCTTTCCCTCTTAATCCCATCGGATATCCTGTCCCATCATACTTCTCATGATGATACTTCGCTATGTCAATTGCCATCTTTAAGAAGTCATTATATTCACTTTGTGCATAAGCTTCGCTTAAATTTTTAGCTCCTAGTTCTGTATGTGATTCCAGTATCTTTTCTTCATCTATAGTAAGTTTCCCCTTTTTTTGCAAAATATTATCAGGTATGAATATTTTACCGATATCATGTAATGCGGAAGCAAGCTCAATCGTATCAATATAATCTTGTGAGATCTCAGCTTCGTATAAACCCGAAAAATGTAAACTCATTGCAAGAAGTCTACTGTTCTTTCCTATATTCTCAATATGATTTTCCCTTACCTTATCTCTTGCTTCACACATTCTTGCCATCGCGTAGATCAGATTTTTCTCTTCCGTTTCTATCTTTTCCATCTGTTCTTTGACAAGTTTTTGAAGCTTCTGATTATACATCTCAAGTTCTTGCTGCATCCGATGTATTTTAAGATGAGTACTAATTCTAAGAGATACTTCTTCGTGTTCAAAAGGTTTACTAATAAAATCAACCGCACCAAGGTTAAATCCTCGTATTTTATCTTCAGTAGAATTCATCGCTGAAATAAAGATAATCGGAATATCTCTCGTTTTTGCATCTTTTTTTAATCTCTCACACCACTCAAATCCATCCATATCAGGCATAGAGATGTCTAATAAAATAAGTTGCGGTAGTGTTGCCTCAATTGCCTGTGTTGCTTGTTTTACACTAGTAACTGGACGTGCTACATAACCAGATTTTCGTATCATCTCTGTCAACACAATTAAATTTGCGATCACATCATCCACTATAAGAATATTTGCTTCCTGTATTGTCTGTTCTCCTAATTCCAAATCATCCACCCCATATATTCTATCATTCGCAATTACTTAGTTACGACTGTAAATAATCCTGCAATTTTATTATCTGTTTTTGAGTTCTCTCATAGTCTTCTTTTCTTACCGCAAGCTCTAGACGAAAAGCATTTTTTCTACCTTCCTGCTCAGATTCCGGTATCATTTTTTTAATAATACTTGCAAAATTTTCAGCCTTTTCCCAAGTTTCTAACTCTACACAGATAATTAGTTTTTCTAAATACTCTGCAATAGCCTCCTTATCAAGTACATATCGTTCCGGCAATCTCGGAGTTTTCACATTCTGTCTATCTCCGGAAATCACATTCCAAGTAGTGTTTTCCATAGTGAACCCGTTATTCCCCTCAAGTTTAGGTTCTGTCTCTATTTCGTAATCCTCTTTTACCACTTTAAATCGAACGGTGAAAGAAAACGTACTTCCCCTTCCTATTTCACTACTTACATGAATCCTGCCTCCCATTAACTCTACTAAACTTTTACTAATTGCAAGTCCGAGCCCTGTTCCGCCATATCTTCTAGTAATGGAGCCATCCACTTGAGAAAAGCTTTGAAAAAGCTTATCCTGATCTTCTTTCGATATTCCGATCCCACTATCAATAACCATAAAAAATAGTTCTACTTCATCTTCTTTTTGATCTGTATTGATTACTTCAATCACTATTTGTCCAACAGAAGTAAATTTTATTGCATTTGATATCAGATTACTAAGAATTTGCTCCAAACGTAGCTCATCCCCTAATATTTTTGTAGGAACGTTTTCCCCTATATTTACTTGAAGCTTTAACCCTTTCTCATTTAATTTCGGTATATGATAAGATAACGTATTCTTAAGAAAATTCGAAATATCAATTACCTTATTTTCAAGTTGCATCTTCCCCGCAGTGATTTTTGAAAAGTCTAAGATTCCATTAATGATATTTGTCATATTATCACAGCAACGTCTGATAATATTTACACTTTCTCTCTGACTTTGTGTTAATTCCGTACTTAGCAAAACATCTGCTAACCCTTTCATTCCGTTTACCGGTGTCCTTAGCTCATGCGTGATGTTAGCCAGAAATTCATTTTTTACTCCAGTCGCTTCCTTTAGTTCTTCTTTAACATTCTTTTCTCTTTTCATAACAGCATTCAGCTCTGACATATTCCGGGTGATACAAATGGTAACATTATCTTGTTCCTTCTCTCCCCATAATAATTTAATCCTTACAGGATAACAGGTCTGATTCTTTCTATATGCAAATGTTTCAATTACTGAATATTCCATCGTTTCTTTTACATCTTCTACTTCAAAACGATTAATAATCACATTATCATTATGTACTTTTAATGCTTTGGGAAATATGTCCATGATATTGGTATTAACTAATTCGTCCATATATCCAGTTTCTTGCATGGCAGCATCATTTGCATAAAAAATTTGCCCTATTTGATTAAAAACAAAAACCCCTTCTGCACAATGATTCAAAACTAAATCATAAGGAATATTGCACATGATGCACCCCCTTTACCATTTTCTTACCAATATGATAATTCACTCAAAAAAGTTTGTCAATGCGATAGCAGTTAGTATATCAATCTTTGGAAAATATGTTGACATTTTGCCATATTTTGTTATAATAATTGAAGAATACGTTTGCGCTACACGAAAGATTAAATGCAAGCGCTAAGAAAAGGACTTGGAGGTCAAATATGAATTTTAATATACGTTTAAAGCAATTGCGTCAAAAGCATAAATTGACACAGAGCGAGCTTGCTGAAATTCTTGGTTTAAAGCCAACTGCCGTATCAAATTATGAATCAAGAAGAAATGAACCATCATTTGAAAAATTAATTGCACTCTCCAGATACTTTGATGTATCGTGTGATTATCTGCTTGGTATTTCAGATGCCTATCTTCCCGTCGGCGGTGAAGTTTTGGATAAAGATATCGTGGATTTCTTTAATCTATATCAGCAATTAGATTCTAATAACGCAGCAGAATTAAAGAATTTTGCGAACTACCTACTATACAAACAAGAATCCTCTAACGAATAAGTTACATAGGCGGTAGTAAAAGGCCAAGTGTTCCAATGTCCCATAGAAAAAATTGAAAGCTCAATCGAGGTTAACTCGATTGAGCCTTCTTTTGCATAGTGGACGTTAAATAGACTTTGTCTACCAAGTTAAAATAAAAAAGATTTTTATAATAATATAAAAAAGCATTTGGGGAAACTTGGCACTTTTTCTATTGATATTATTTGTATATAATGGTAATATATTCTAGTATAATATTATAATATAAGGAGAATTGGTATATGAAGACAGCAAGATTAGTAATTGGTATTATTTCAATGGTTTTATTTGCATTTGTCTCATTTCAATCCTGTGCAGCTGGCGTTGGTAATGCATTAGTGAATAATGGAGAGTCTAGCGGATCAGCTGGAATGTTAATTGCATTCTGTTTTCTAATAGCTGGAATTGTAGGGGTAGCTACCAGAAACAAAGGTAAAGGAGGAGCAATGACTGCAGGTGGTTTTTATGCACTAGGCGGTATCATAGGTCTTACAACTAGCAGTACTTTATACGGTGATTTGAAAGTATGGGCTATAGTAAGCTTAATTTTCGCAGCAGTTTTTATCTTTGGAGCCCTTAAGCAAAAGACAGAAAACACTCCAAACGCTTAAATCAGATTTATACGACTGAACTACATATAAGAGTAAAAGCCCCTCGACATGTGATATACCCCCTGTCAAGTAGACAGGTCAAATATCTAAAACAAAGTGCTGAAAACCGGACCACACATGATGTGTGGTCGGTTTTCTATGCACACCATTTCTCTTTGTATTTCGCAATTCGTTTGTTTTCAGGAATAGGATATTCCTTTGGCCTTTCTGAAGATAATGCTTCGTTTCTTACTTCCTGCGGTGTCTTGCAATGATATCTATCTTGAGGTCGTTCTTCACTATAAAATCTTATATAATCCTTTATTGCATATCTTAGAGATGCTTCATCTGTGATTTCATACATTTGGTACATTTCTGTTTTAATGGTACCCCATAATCCTTCTGTAGGACCATTATCAATACAGTGACCGACTCTGGACATTGATTGTTCCATTTCCTGACCTTTAAGTTTCTTTTGAAAGACCTTACTTGTATATTGGAAGCCTCTATCGCTATGAAAGACTGGCTTTGCAACTGGATTAGAGGCAATGGCTTTATCGAATGTTTTGAAAACCAGCTTATTATCGTTTCGACAACTAACCATATATGAAATCGGGTACCTATCGTATAAATCGAGGATTACACTTAAATATAATTTCTTTTTCTCACCCGGAATCTTAAATTCGGTTACATCCGTAGACCACTTCTGATTTGGAGTAGTTGCATAAAAATCTCTGCTAAGCTTATTTTCAGCTGTTATTTCTGGAGTAGAAGAATTATATTTTTTCTTTTTCTTTCTGATTACGGAATGAATGCCCAACTTCTTCATAATCCTATGTACTCTGTTTTTACTATAGTTGGTATGATTGAAGTGATTAATCCATGAAGTCATTCTGCGATAGCCCAAGATATGGCTAAAGCGTTCATCGAACTCTTTAATAAGTTCAGCCAGCTTAATGTTTTCTGTTTCTTGTTCTGGAGTCTCACGGTGCAACCATTTATAATAAGCAGCCCTGGAGATTGCAAGCTGTTTACACATCCATTCAATGCTCCAGGTCTTTTCTGTATGAAAGTGTTTAATCGCTAAATATTTAGATTCATAACGTATTTTTCCAAGCCTCACATCCCTTCGAATTCTTTCACTTTTTTTAACAATTCAACCACCATATCTTTTTCTTCAAGCTGGCGCTTAAGTCTGAGATTTTCTCGGCGTAAACGTTCTAATTCATCTACTTCATCATCCGTTTTGTGGCGCCCTCGTTTATCTGATAATCCTTCTTCTCCATTAGCATTATACTTTTTTACCCAGGAATAGACTTGGCTATATGAAACATCATAAATGCTAGCGGTTCCTTTATAATCACGATTATGTTTCATACAGTATTCAACGATTATCTTGCGTTCATCAATAGTTGTTTTTCGTCTTGCTTCTGCCATATAGACCTCCCTTTTAGGATTGTAATCCTTAAGTTCTCTATTGGCATTATAACGTTTTATCCAACTATTTAACACTGCCCAATTAGAAATGTTATATTTCGCAACAATTTCGTCTATAGACATCTGACCTGTGGTATATAATTCAACACATATGGTTTTGAAATCCGCACTATATTTAGTGTTTCCTGTTCCACGCTCAAAAGCTAATATGCCCTGTTCTTTGTAACGTTGCGCCCAGCGTCTAATAGATCTATTATGTATGCCATATCTAATTTCTAATTCCCAAGACGATGCTTTTCCATCTAAGTACTCTTGTGCAACCATAGCTCTCCATTCAGGAGAGTGGGGAGATTTAGCCATAAAAAATCCTCCATAAGTAGATTTTGGTTATTTACCATGTCAACTTATGGAGGATCATATCA
>DPVV01000347.1 GCA_003526525.1 Lachnoclostridium phytofermentans
CTTATGGAGGTACTTATGGATTTTGTTGTCCGTTTTATCTATAAAAATGGACTATTCGCCATGTTTATTATTATTCTCCTTGAATACGGTTGCTTTCCAATCTCCAGTGAGATTGTCTTACCTTTTTCTGGTGCTGTTGCATCTCTTCAGAATATTTCATTCTTTCTTATGCTTCCAGTTAGCGTATGTGCTGGAATTATAGGTACTAGTTTCTGTTACTTCGTTGGTAGAATTGGTGGACATCGTATCTTAGAAAAAATTACGACGAAATTTCCAAAAACGAAGAAAAGCATAGATGCCTCCTATCAGCGCTTTGATCGCTACGGCTCCTATGTCGTTTGCTTTGGGCGAATGGTTCCAATTATCCGTACTTACATAGCGTTTGTTGCAGGAGCGGTAAAACAACCCTATCCTGTATTCGCCTTATTCTCTATCATTGGTATTACTTTATGGAATACCTTATTAATCGGTATTGGATATATTCTTCGAGGCAATTGGTCCAATACAGTAACTTATTATACTAAATATAAAGATATTCTGATTCCTGTACTTCTGTTAGTAATTTTATTTTTGGTTGCTCGAAAGATTCGTAAGAATAAGCGTACGGAAGAAGCTAAGTAAATAAGTTGATAGAATTGCATCCATACTGGGTGATCAAGAGCAAAAAAAGCTCGCTTCGCGAACTTATCCTTGTAATTAAATTAAAGGAGGAATGCAAAAATGATGCATTCCTCCTTTCTTAATAAAAAAATATGCGTCGCTAGCTTTTTCTTATCACGACTTATTATTGTACAACGACTGATTTATTCTTCCACTTACCACTAGCATATCGTATCGTACCGATTGCTCCTGTAATAAACCAATTGAGCCCAGTAGCCCACCAGATTCCCATATAATCAATTGCTGGAATTTTTGTTAAAACACTGGCAAATATAACACGACATAAAACTTCAGAAATTCCCATAATCATTGGTATCTTCATATCTCCCGCACCACTTAATACATTACGTGAAACATAAATCATACCTACTGGAATATAGAACATACAGGTAACACGTACCGCTTTTTGTCCAATCTCTGCGACTTCGCTTACATTCGTAAATAGTTTCATTACAGCCCCGCTAAAGAAATACATACAAGGCATCATGATTAAGCTAAATACAACAATTATTTTTGTTGCAGACCAAAATCCTTTTTTAACTCGGTCAATACGCATCGCACCGATGTTTTGTCCTGTATAGGAAGCTACGGATAACCCTAGAGACATACCAGGCATTAGGACTAGCTGTTCAATACGTTGTGCAGCTGTCGCTGCTGCTACTACCGTTTTCCCGTATTGGTTTATTACACGTTGTAATACAATCGTTGAGATAGCAACAAAAGAATTCTGTAATGCAGCAGGGATTCCAAGATAAATACATTTTTTCATAATTCCTTTATCAATCTTAAACTCTTTGATTGGCATACGAATTAATGGTATTTTACGAAATCCTGTTATGATACATCCTATTCCTGATACTGCTTGCGCTATAATGGTAGCAATCGCTGCTCCTGCAACTCCCCAACCAAATCCTATAACAAAGAGAAGATCTAGAACTATATTTACCACACAAGCTACCACAAGGTAATGAAGTGGTGTTTTCGAATCTCCCAGCGCTCTCATAACTGATGCCATGCCATTGTATCCAGCATTCCCAAGGATTCCAATACATGTTATCTTAAGATAAATATTCGCATCATCTAGAATTTCTACTGGAGTATCTAATTTAATTAAAAGTTGTCTGCTAAATAAAAATCCAAGTAATCCCATAATAGCAGAGACTATAATAATTAGGTAAGTTGCTGTTGCAAAGGAACGTTTGACATTTTCTTCATCTTTTGCTCCAAAATATTGGGATATGATAATCCCGATTCCAGCTGCTAATCCCATCGTTAGGGATATGATTAAAAAGTTAAGGGCCCAAGTTGAGCCTACAGCAGCAAGTGCGCTATCACCATTTACATTACCAACAACAATGGAATCCACCATACTATAGAGCTGTTGAAATAAATTACCAATTAGCATTGGTACAGCAAAGTGTACCAATAGCTTAGTAGGGTTCCCCTCAGTCATATCATTAATATACGTTTTATTACTCATTATTTCCCCTGTACTCTATCTATTCTTTATGAGATAATGCCTGGTTTATATCTTCTCTCATATCAATAACCGCCTGTCTTGAAGCATCTGCAAAATTTGCAGCACCAAAACTCTCATAT
Source organism: Lachnoclostridium phytofermentans (assembly GCA_003526525.1). Lineage (GTDB taxonomy): Bacteria > Bacillota > Clostridia > Lachnospirales > Lachnospiraceae > Lachnoclostridium. Next base: position 2,260 of record DPVV01000347.1, read on the forward strand.
GTGGATTGCTTATATGCTGCTATAATTCCACGGGAGGAATTGATGATTGCTCCTAAGCCATCTTCATTAAAATAAGGAGCAAGATCAGAAGCTTTTCCACCTTGTGCGCCATAACCCGGTACTAATATATATGTCTTAGGCATTAATTTACGAAGAACCTTTCCCATCTCAGGATAGGTTGCTCCAACAACGGCACCGATATAACTATACTTTTCACCCATACACATCTCGCCCCACTCAGCAACCTTTTTCCCAACTAATTCATAGAGTGGTTTACCATCAATAAACTGATCCTGAAATTCACCACTGGATGGGTTTGAGGTTTTCACCAAAATAAATAAACCTTTGTTTTCTTCCTTACATACATCAATAAATGGTGTAATTCCATCTGAACCAAGATATGGGTTCACTGTTGCAAAATCTTCATCAAAGCCATAATAAGACTTATTACCTACTGTAACTTTACCAAGGTGTCCAGTAGCATAAGCTGCGGAAGTAGAACCAATATCACCTCGTTTAATATCGCCTATTACGACAAGGTCCTTTTCCTTACAGTAATCAACAGTCTTCTTAAATGCAATCATCCCTGGAATTCCAAATTGCTCATACATAGCAATCTGAGGTTTCACAGCCGGAATTAAGTCATAGGTTGCATCTACGATTGCTTTGTTAAACTGCCAAATTGCTTCTGCTGCACCTTCAAGTGTCTCACCAAACTCGCCAAATGCTTTTTCTAAAACATGCTTAGGGATATAGCTTAACATTGGGTCTAAACCTACTACGATAGGTGCATTGTTCTGTTCTATTTTGCTTATGAGTTTTTGAATCATATCGAATCCTCCAGGGTATATTTTTCAAAGGAAGAGTATAACATAAAAAATACTTGACTGCAATAGAAAACCAGACACTAATTACATAAAACGGCTCTGATAAATTTCTTACCTAATCCTGTAACTAACTTAACTCATTCTATAAAACATGCAATAAATAAAAAACCGCTTTTCGTTAGATTTCTTCTAAAAAGCGGTTTTGTATCTTAGTATAATTTTATGTTATGAAAGAAATAGTAATTTGAAACTTGTAATGATACTATTCTTCTGCCTGATATACAACCTCTCCAGCTGCTATCGTAAGCATTACTTTACCACAAACTTTTCTTCCATGAAACGGTGTATTTTTCCCTTTGGAATAGAACTTTGTTGCATCAATCTCATAGTCCTTATCAAAGTCAGCGATTACAATATCCGCCATCTTACCAGGTTCTAAGCTTCCTTTCTCTATTCCAAGAATTCTTGCTGGATTGTAACTCATCTTCTCCACCATCTGCATCGGTGTTAGATACCCCGTCTTCACCAACTCTGTATAGGTTAAGCTAAATGCTGTTTCGGATCCAACAATACCAAATGGAGCTCTTGACATAGAATTTTTCTTCTCCTCTTCTCCATGAGGTGCATGGTCGGTAGAGATTACCTCCATAATATTTTGTTTTAATCCTTCTTTTAGTGCCTGCACATCTTCTTTGCTACGAAGTGGAGGATTCATCTTATAATTTGCATCATCACCAGGGATATCCTCATCGCTTAATATAAAATGGTGAGGGCAAACTTCCGCAGTTACACTGATACCAAGTTCCTTTGCCATCTTAACTAAAGCCACGGAAGCTTTGGTGGAGCAATGACATAGGTGAAGCTTTGCTCCAGTCTCTCCTGCTAAGAAGATATCTCGCGCAGTAATCACGTCTTCTACTGCATTTGTAATTCCACGTAGATTTAATTCTTCTGCCTTTTTCCCGGCATTCATAGCACCGTTTCGTACTAGTTGTTTATCCTCACAGTGCGCAAACATTACGAGCCCAGCATCCTTCACTGCTTTTAACCCTTCGACATATAATAACACATCCATAACAGATTTTCCGTCTTCGCTAAATGCGAGGGCACCAGCTTTCTCCATTCCCTCAATATCAGCTAACTCTTTTCCCATCTGTCCTACGGTAACTGCACCAACCGGTATAATATGAATCTTTGCATCCGACTTTGCCTTTTGATTTAGCAGCTCAACCATGTCTTTCGAATCGATGGCTGGATTTGTATTTGGCATAGGGCAAATCGTTGTGTATCCCCCTGCTGCAGCTGCCATTGCACCTGTCTTAATCGTCTCCTTGAATTCAAAACCAGGCTCTCTAAGATGTACATGTAGATCTATAAATCCAGGCATTACATGTTTTCCACTAGCATCAATCACAGTTGCTTCTGGATCTTCCATGTTTTCTGCTACCTTACTTATCGTTTCTCCCTCGATTAATAAATCATATCTGCCTTCTTTTTTTGTTGCTGGGTCCAGTATATACCCGTTTTTTATTAATACTTTCATCTTACTCCTCCTGCGCATCTTTTTGCACTTCTGAAGTTTGCACTGAGGATTACGTAGGCACAAACTTTTTGAATCTAAAATTCCATCACCATTCTTAAATCATGAATGATATCCTCATTATCAATATGTTTTGCAAATTGCTTTGGTACAACCCACATCATCTTTTGCAAATCTTCTGAGAGTATGGTCTCTGTTTGTAACGCAAAACATTCGTAGCAAATTCCAATATAAAAGGTATCACCTACCATGTAAGTCCAAGTATATAAGACACGATCCATTACAGAATCAATTCCTAATTGTTCTCTTATCAGTCTTACCACGGCTTTATCTGGTGATTCACCAAATTCAATCTGACCATCGACAAAGCCCCAACGATATGGATCTTGAATTCTGTCATCATACCAACGTTGTACAATGGCATATTTCCCTTCATTTTTTACAAGTCCCTTAACTACGATTTTATACTTTTCCATACTGTGCCTCCTAATGTATTACACCATTTGGGTGTTCACCTTTTAGGTGTTCACCTTTCGGTAATTCACCTCTTTGGTGATTACCTATTTGTTCACCTCTTTGTGTTCACTTCTACGGTGTTAATGCAGCAGAATTTCCACTCCTATTTAACCCTATGGTAACTTGCTGATTGTTTTTTATTATTATTTATAATGCACTTCTGTTAAAAATAGACCTTTCGCTTCTATGGTCTCGCCAGCTTTTTCCCTGTCTTTGCTCTCTAAAATTCTTTTCAATTCTATTGGTTCAATTTTTGATAAACCTACCTCAAGTAAAGTTCCAACC
>DPVV01000348.1 GCA_003526525.1 Lachnoclostridium phytofermentans
AGTTCCGATTAAATATCGTAGTAACAAATGCTGCTACATAATCTTGTCTATTGACATATCCATTCTTGAATGAGATACTGTCTCTGGTAGATTGTGTAGCAATTTTTAATAACGTTTCTTTACGTTTGGTTTTTACGGCTTCCAATGCGTAAATGCGTGCGCAAGAATGGAGGATAATTTGAAAAGAATATTAAGTAATTTTAAAAAGTATAGATACTTACTAGTGGAACTAATAAAAAAAGACATTAAATTAAAATACCGAAATTCCGTATTAGGTTTATTTTGGACCATGTTAGAGCCTTTGTTAACAATGATTGTTTTAACAATTGTATTTACAACCCTGATGGGACATGACACACCTCATTACCCAGTATTCGTATTATGTGGCCGTTTGTTGTATTCTTACTTTTCAAACGGCACCAAATTAGCTCTAAAATCGATTCGTAGAAATAGTGCAATGATAAGAAAGGTTTATGTACCAAAGTATATCTATCCACTATCTTCTACTTTATCAGGATTTGTAACATTTTTAATATCATTATTTGTTTTATTTGTCGTAGCAATCCAGCAGGATATAAAACCTACCTGGCATCTTTTAGAGGCTATCTTTCCTATGTTAACATTACTTGTTCTAACTATTGGTGTTGGATTTATTTTAGCAACCTTAGGCGTATTTTTCCGTGATACAGAATATCTTTGGGGTGTTATCCTAACGCTTATTATGTATGCATCAGCTGTATTCTACAATCCAGATAAGATACTAAAAAGTAGCAACGCATGGATTTTAAAATATAACCCACTGTTTGGTATCATACAGAATTTCCGAAATGCAGTTTTAGGAGATCCAATGAATACAAAGTATTTTTTGTATTCTGCTGGGATTAGTGTACTCTTACTTATTATTGGCGTATTCATGTTTTATAGAAAGCAAGATAAATTCGTATTATATATCTAAGAGATGCGAAAGGCAAGGTTAGGAACTGAATGGAGGAAGAATGGATAATAATATAGCATTAAAAGTAAATAATGTTGGTGTTAGATTTAATATGAGCGCAGAAAAAGTCGATAGCTTGAAGGAGTTTGCTATTAAGCTAGCTCGAAGAGAAATTCGTTACAATGAATTCTGGGCTCTAAAAGAAGTATCATTTCAGATAAAAAAAGGACAACGTGTCGGAATCTTAGGTTTAAATGGTGCTGGTAAAAGTACTCTTTTAAAAGTTATCGCTGGAGTATTAAAAGCAACCGAAGGCTCGGTAACAAAGTATGGAAGTATTGTACCATTGCTTGAACTTGGAGCCGGATTTGATAAAGAATATACTGGCGCTGAGAATATTTATTTATATGGAGCAGTACTGGGCTATCCTAAGAGTTTTATCAAGGAGAAATTTGATGAAATCGTAGAGTTTTCCGAGTTAGGAGATTTTATTAATGTACCATTAAAAAATTACTCCTCTGGTATGAAATCCAGACTTGGTTTTGCGATTGCGACTGTAGTAGAGCCAGATATTTTAATTTTGGATGAGGTTTTGTCGGTTGGTGATGCTAAATTTAGAAAGAAAAGTGAAAAGAAGATAAAGGACATGTTTGATAAGCAGATTACTGTTTTGTTTGTATCACATAGTCTTGCGCAGGTGCGTTCTATATGCGACCGCGCTATCATTATTGAAAAGGGTCGAATTGTTGCGCAGGGAGATTCGGAAACAGTTTGCAATTTATATGAGCAGAAGCTAAATAAATAACAATAAAGATGCAATGGAGGACTCACATGGAAGCCTTAATTCGAGAGGGAAAGAGAACATTACTCAGCTTGATTCATAGTGCACAAGCAAGGGTAGATGCTTATCGTGTCAACGCTTTATTAGAAAATTATGATCCTTCTGTAGTGGAGAATATTCCACCTAAAAAAGTAAAATCAATTTGCTTTCTATTAACCCGTATGGTTCGTTTTGTTGGTGGGCAGACATCGGTTTTACGTTTAGGAACGGAATTATCAAAACAGGGATATCACGTATATTATGCGGTTTATAAATCACAAAGCAAGGAAGAGATGGAGTATGTTGCTAAATGCAATCTACCAGGAGTTCAAGGAACCTTTTTAACAGCAGCGTCCTTTCGTAAATTTAATGAGAAAAAATGTCCGGACGTTGTGGTTGCTACTGGCTGGGATACCGTATCTCACATCAAGAAGCTAGGCAGTTATAAGATGTATTATGTTCAGGACTATGAGCCATACTTTTATACCTTTGGTGAAATGTTTTTAATGGCAAAAAAGACATATGAGCAGGGTCTGCATATGGTAAGTTTCGGTGCTTGGAATAAACAGATGATTGAGCATGAATGTAAACCGATTTCTCCAATCGATATTGTTGATTTTCCATATGAAAGAGCAGAATATCCGTTGAAAGAAAGAGATTTTGGTAGTTATTCAGATAAGAAAGAGATTGTAATTGCTGTATATCTTAAATATTATGGAAAGCGCCTTCCATGTGTAGTTCAATACATGATTGAAAAAGTTAGTAAGATGCTAAAGGAAGATGGTATTAAACTTACTGCGAAGTATTACGGGGAAGCGAAGACCTTTAAGGTTCGTGGCGGTGAAAATATAGGGATGTTAAACAAACAAGAGCTTCGCTCCTTATACGAGGAAGCTGATTTTGGTCTAGTAGCATCCATGACCAATATCTGTACTGTACCATATGAGATGTTAGCTACTGGATTACCGCTTATTGAATTTAGTGAAGGTACATTTGAATATTTCTTCCCAAAGAATTGTGCTACTTTAGTTGAGATGTCAGCAGATGATTTATATCATAAATTAAAAAATGTAATTTCCACACCAGAAGTTCTTAGGGAACAGCAAGAGAATGCACAAGAATATTTAAATACACTAAGCTGGGAGAAGACAGGAAAGCAGTTTGGTGAGATTTTGGAGCGCTTATGAGAGAACGAATTAAGAGGCTAATGCCAAAACCTCTTATTGAACTATATAAAGGAATACGGTATGGATTCATTACCGTATTCTTTTATCTGTTTCGAATCTTCCCTATTAGGAAGAATCGAATCGTATTGATGAATGTATGGGGATTCGGCGATAATGTAAAGTATGTGACAGAAGAGCTTATAAGCAGAAAGAAACCTTATGAGCTTATTTTTATATGCAATCGTCCAGAGAATGTAACCATATCAAAATCGGTGAAGGTAAAAAAGACAAATACGTTATCTGCAATCTATTCACTTGCTACCGCTAAGTTGTGGGTCGAGTGTAACCGAAAAGAAGGTTATATTAAAAAGAGGAAGAACCAGTATTATATACAGTTGTGGCACGGAGGATTTGCGCTAAAGAAAATAGAAGGCGATTGTGAAGACTATCTTGGTGAAACTTACATTAAACGCGCAAAAAAGGATTCTTTGATGACGGATTTGTATGTATCTAACAGTACTTATTGTACCAAGATGTATCGAAGAGCATTTTGGTTTACTGGTGAAATAGCAGAGTGGGGAAGCCCTCGAATGGATCTTTTACTTTCCACAAATGATAACTTAAAGAATCAGATCAAATCAAGATTAGGTATTGATAAGACGAAAAAGATTGTATTGTATGCACCAACCTATCGAAGTTCAGAGGATTTATCGGTATACGAACTTCATTATGATGTTCTCTGTAGTGAGTTATCGAAGAGATTTGGTGGAGAGTTCATTGCAATGGAACGCCTTCATCCACTGGTTAGAGAGCAAAGTACACAGTTAAAGAAATTAGGTAACCGTATTGATGCTAGTTCCTACAAAGATATGTATGAACTGATGTTGATTGCAGATGTATTAATTACAGATTATTCGAATACCATGTTTGAATTTTCCTTGATGAATCGTCCTGTCTTTTTATATGCGAAAGATTACAAAAACTATATGAAAGAGAGAGGTTTTTATTTTGACTTTCCTACACTTCCGTTTCCAATCGCTTATACGGAAGATGAATTAAACGATAAGATTAGATTTTACGAGGATTCAGAACAAGAGAAAGTGAAACGTTTTTTGTCCGGGCTTGAGGTAAAAGAAACAGGGGCAGCTTCAATAAAAGTTGCTGATCGTATTGAACAAGTGGTAAAAAGAGCTTATAAGAAGAAATAAGTTATATAATAA
>DPVV01000090.1:0-4918 GCA_003526525.1 Lachnoclostridium phytofermentans
ATTTGATAAAATCTGAAATACTACAGTTAGCTCTTGATGACGAAATTGCTGCTTATTCTTCGGGTATGTATCATGATAATCCAATTAATTATAATTCTATCTATAAAAAAAAGAAGAAGAATTTATTAGCTATTTCTTCGACGAACCAATTTGTTGAATCCATAATGATTATCCCGAAAGCTTTAAGTGAAGTTATTACTTCAAAGGGGGTAGTGGAAGCCGGTTTTTTTGAGAAATGGATTGCATCTGAGGAAGGACAGAAAATAAATAAAGATACGAATACAGTTAAGTCCATAGGTAATCATAAAACTTTGGATGATATGACTAATACAAAATCTGATAATTATGCACTTTCCTTCATCAGTATTCTACCAAATGATTCCGCATTTGTTGTAATAGATATTAGCAAAGAGGCTGTTATGCAAAGACTATTACGACTTAATATCGGGGAAAAAGGTATTGCGGGATTCATAACAAATGATGGGAAAGAAATAAATATCAACGCTGAAGATACCAATAGTTCTAAAATTTCTGAATATAGCTTTATCCAACAATGTGTAAATGATAAAGAGGAGTCAGGGTCACATTATGTTACATATCAAAATGAAAAGCATCTTTTCATATATAGTAAAAGTTTAAAATCAGAAGGATTGATTTATGCGCTGATACCAATGGAATCAGTGATTAAAGATACATTATCGATTAAAATGGTGACGTTATTGTTAGTTGTTCTAGCTTGTATATTAGCTATATTTGTAGCTACGATGATTTTGCTAAATATAAATAAAAATATCAAGAACATGACGGTTGTATTAGCTAAGGCTTCGAAAGGGGATTTGACCGTAACAATCAATAATAAAACGAAAAATGAGTTTGGTATATTAAATAGTAGAATTAATGAAATGATTATTAATATGCGAAATCTAGTAATGAAAGTAGAACATAGTGTAGAACAGGTCTCAATTTCATCAAACCGTGTTTCAAATGTTTCACAGGATATTGACAATAGCACTAATAATATAGTATATGCAATTGAAGAAATTGATAGAGGGGTTTCACAACAAGCCGAAGATGCACAACAATGCTTGGTACAAATGGACAGCCTTTCTTATAAAATGGAACATATTAATAAGCAAGTAAACGAAGCGGAAGGTAGTACAACTACGGTTATGAATGTTTTGACAGAAGTAATACAAGTTATGCATGAGTTAACGAAACAATCTATTTCTACAACGAAGATTACTGGTAAAGTAAAAGATGATATTACAGAATTAAAGGATAAGTCAGAGGTAATAGAAAAGTTTGTTGATATAATTAAAAATATCGAGCAACAAACAAACTTATTATCCTTAAATGCTTCGATTGAGGCTGCAAGAGCAGGAACCTATGGAGGTGGTTTTGCTGTAATTGCAGAAGAAATTAGGAAGTTAGCGGATGCATCACAGGAAGCAGCAAATGAGATTCAGAAGGTTGTAATTTCAATTAAGCTTCAAACAATTGAAACGGTTGATGCAGCAAACAGTGCAGAAGTTATCGTTGAAAAGCAAGCAAACATAGTTAGTCAGACGATTAAAATGATTAGTCAAATGAATGAATGCATTGAAAAACTAATAGGAAATATGAATCAAATAGGATGTTACGTACAAGATGCTGATATTGATAGAATTAATGCTTTAGATTCAATTCAAAACATCTCTGCAGTTTCGCAAGAAACAGCAACATCTTCAAATGTTGTTACGGATTCGACCGGAGGACAAATGGAAATTGTAAAAACTTTGAAAGGAGCTGCTAATGATCTTAATAGTAAAATGAATGAATTAGATAAAGAACTACAAGTTTTTAAAATTCTTTAAAAATGAATCAAAACGTTATTGTTATTAATATGCGGATGTCCATTTTGGTAAAACAAAAGACATTGGTTATGCATTGGGAGAGCATGATTATTTTATAAATGATTTTGAAAATATGCATACTAAATCGATGGTGTTTACTTTCATTGTTTCATAACGAATGGGGAACCAAGTGGATCTTGTCAACTGGGATTCGGATGCTCTTTAAGTTGTGTGATTTTTCGGTATTCTAAGGGAGCTACTTTTGCATTTCTTTTAAAAGCCTGAGAGAAATAGCTAGCGGAAGAAAAGCCCATAATACGTGAAATAGAGGAAAGCGAATGGTTTGTGCTAGTAAGCATATATTTGCTTTCCTCAATTCTTTTTAATAGAAGATAATTAATTGGAGAAATACCATATGTTTTAGTAAAATTATGTACAAGGTAAAATTTGTTAAGATGAGAAAGGCTTGCCAATTCGTCAAGCGTGACATTGTTTTTAAAATTATTATCAATATATTTTTTTACTAGTGCACACTCTTTACTAGCATTATTACTTGCAAAAATTGAGATATCTAAATTTTTGTTTCGAAGGATAAGAATTAATATAGTACTTAATAAGTTTTGACAGATTACTTCTCGAAATAATCGATCTTTTTTCATCTCTATAGCTAACGCATTCAGATAAAAACGCATATCAGTTTTAATAGCATAACTATTTATAACAATATAATCCTCTTCCAGCGAATTAAATGCGAGGCCATCGATTCCTAGAATAATATATTCTAGAGGGGTATCTCCGACGGACGTTTCAGTATGCTCAACTTTTGGATTTATAATAACCATATTATCAGGATCAACTTGAAATTTTTTAGAGCCTACGATAAATTCACCTCTACCACTTGTAATATAGAATAATTCTGAAAAATAGTGGGTATGCAGTAAGCTATTCCAATCACTCTCATATTTAGAAACAGAAACATAAAGAAGGTCGCCACTAATTGAAGAAGTCGATTCAGTAATGCTTTCATTACTATTTGTATTGAATACATAAGAGAGTTTACTGTCAGTTTTAAAATTGGCACTTTTATTGCTAGTATTTTTCAAATAGTACATGTTATTACTCATAGTGACATCCTTTCTTTCAATTTAGATAAATTGTTTTACAATAAATTACTTCAATATAAAAATATTATACACTAGAAAACATATTTGTGCAAAGCATATAATAAAATAAAAAATTGATAATGAAGATGTACGATATGATGAAAAAAACATTAATAACTTTTTAAATATAACAGCAATATATATAAAGAATTAAGCAAAAATAGTGTTGCATTATTCGGGTAAAAAGATATACTCAAAGTACAAGTTTGATAAACTTAAATTAAAGGAGAATGTAAAATGAAAAGAGTAATTGGCATTTTTTTAACCCTTATCTTAGTAATGAGTACATTAGTAGGCTGTGGACAAAAAAATACACCGGCAGATACATCAGGAACTAAGACAGAAACTAAGACAGACACTAAGACAGAAACTAAGACAGACACTAAGACAGAAACAAAAACAGACACTAAGACAGAAACTAAAGAATCTACAACGATAAGAGTAGCAGCTCTTGAGGGGGCTTATGGAAAAGAACTTTGGGAAGATGCTTGTAAAGCATTTGAAGAAGAAACGGGTATTAAAGTAGAGCTTATTATTGACAAGAACATTGAAGATGTAATCGGTGCGAGCATGAAAGCTGGAGATTATCCTGATGTTGTATCTTTAGCAACAGGACGACCAGCAGCCCTTACTGAAACCATGATAAAAGAAAATGCTATGGAAGACCTTTCAAGTGTATTAAGTATGACGGTTCCAGGTGAAACTGTAAAAGTTAGTGATAAAATTGCAGGTGGATTTACCGAAACTTCTTTAACAAATCCATATAGCGATGGTAAAACATATATGATGCCTATGTTCTATAATCCTTGTGGATTATTTTACAATGAGGGATTATTTGCTGAGAAGGGCTGGACAGTACCAAAGACATTTGATGAAATGTGGAAATTGGGAGATAAAGCAAAAGAAGAAGGTATTGCATTATTTACATACCCAACTGCAGGATATTTTGATGCTTTCTTTTATGCATTATTATATGAAGTAGGCGGAGCAGATTTTTTTGAAAAGGTAACTCATTATGAAGAAGGAGTTTGGGATTCTCCAGAGGCGCAACAAGTATTTGACATTATGGATAAAATGGCATCTTATATTGAAAAATCAGTTCCATCTAATGCAAATAATGATAACTATTTAAAGAACCAACAATTAATTCTTGATAACAAAGCACTATTCATGCCAAATGGAACATGGGTAACTGGAGAAATGAAAGACGCACCTAGAGCGGATGGATTTAAATGGGGATTTACAGCACTACCAGCCGTAAAAGAGGGTGGAGAGTCTTACTCTTTCACATGGTTTGAGCAAATATGGGTTCCAAGTGAAGCTGTGAATAAAGATGCAGCAAAACAATTTATAGCTTACCTCTACTCTGATAAAGCCGCAGAACTCTTTGCTAAACATAATGCGATCCAACCAATCATTGGTTTAACCGATAAGCTTGAAGGCGAACAAAAACTTTTCTATGGCATCTATGACAATGGTTCCAAGGCAGCCTTAGGAGGATTTGCAGCAACAGAACCAGTAGAAGGTGTTAACTTTAATGATACTGTATTTGGTACTATTAACTCTTTAGTAACTGGTGATAAGACAAAAGCAGAGTGGATTGACGCTGTTAGAAGAGATAGTGATTTACTTCGTCCTGCTTTAAAATAATAATTAAAAGTGAAATTTCCCATTATTTATAGTAAGAATAGCGGTGGGTAGTAAAATACCCGCCGTTATCTTTATTATGTTAAAAAACTGAGGAGGTTCCTTATGAAGAAATCGAAAGACAGAAATTGGTTTATAGTACTTTGTGTCGCTCCAGCAACAATTCTTTTTTTTATTTTTATGATAATTCCAACATTCAATGTTTTTAAAATGTCTTTATACAAATGGGGAGGTTACTCCGCAAAAAAAACATTTGTAGGATTTAATAATTTTAAA
>DPVV01000090.1:5103-5847 GCA_003526525.1 Lachnoclostridium phytofermentans
AGATTTAATAATTTTAAACTGCTGCTGAATGATATGAAGTTTATTCAATCCTTTCAAAATACAGTAATGTTAATCGTAATTGTATGTGTTGTCACTATAGGTATTGCGCTTATTCTTGCATCTATACTTTCTAGAGAGAAAGTAGTATGTAAAGGGCTATTTCGAGTTATATTCTATGTTCCAAATGTACTTTCCATTGTCGTAATTAGTGCTATATTCAGTGCAATATATGATGCTAAAAATGGCATGCTTAATAGTCTTTTATCTATTTTTAGAGGAGGTAAAGAACCAATCTATTGGTTAGGAGACCAAAAAATAGTACTGTTTAGTATAGCCGGTGCTATGGTTTGGCAGGCAATAGGATATTATATGGTAATGTATATGGCAAGTATATCTAGTGTGCCTGAAAGTTTATACGAGAATGCTAGTCTTGAAGGGGCTAGTAAAATAAGGCAGTTTTTTGATATTACAATACCACTAATATGGCAAAATATTCGAACAACACTTACATTTTTTATTATTGGTAGTATCAACATGAGTTTCTTGTTTGTTAGAGTAATGACAAGTGGTGGACCAGACGGCAGTACTGAAGTATTCCTAAGTTATATGTACAAACAGGCGTATACAAATTCTAGCTATGGTTATGGTATGTCAATTGGGGTTGTAGTCTTTATTTTCTCATTTGCATTAAGTGCCATAGTAAACCTTATTACAAGACGTGACCCGGTTGAACTTTAAGAGGTG
>DPVV01000083.1 GCA_003526525.1 Lachnoclostridium phytofermentans
GGAGAAAAGAAAGCAGGAACAAGCGAATCAGTCCTCCGATGCTTCAAGTGTAGAAAAGACGGATAATAAAGATTTAAGTGAGATGATATGGCCATTACCTGGAGATCCTAATATTTATAGTAGATTCGGTTATCGTAATGCACCGACTGCAGGAGCAAGTACCTATCACCGAGGAGTCGATATTGGAGGTGCGATGGGAGCAAATATTGTAGCATCCTTAGCTGGAAGAGTTGTAGCTGCATCTTATAGTCTCTCTTCAGGAAATTATATTACGATTGATCATGGTAATGGTGTTCAGACTAGATACCTACATTGCTCCAAACTTTTGGTTGGTGTTGGTGATACTGTTATGCAAGGGCAGGTTATTGCAAAGGTTGGTTCAACTGGAATTTCCACCGGACCTCATTTACATTTTAGTTTAGTATTAAATGGAACTTATGTTGATCCACTTAAATACATAAGTTACAATTAATTATAATAAGATAATAGTAAGCATATGGTACGATTCGAGTTTAGGGTGCTTGCATTTTGTATCATACCTTAATAAAAAGTGGAAAGAATTTTTATGGCTTTTCATCAGAAGTTTTGTGCCTTAAGAATTTATGGCACAAAATTTCATTATGCGCAGAGACATGCGTAGGATTCGTTGTAATGTATTTTTACACCTGCGTCATCTTTAGCACAAAAAATATGCGCAAAGTCATGCGCAGGATTGGAGGTAGAATGAAAAACAGATTTGTGACCGGGGTAATCTCCGGAGTGCTCTGTACCTTAATTATTTGTAGCCTTTCTTTTGGTGTGTTATATCGTAATGCTTTAGCACAAAAAGATAATGGTAACAAGAATGAATCTGTACAGTCTACAGATAATGGTACGAAAACAGAAGAAACTACAGCAATTGATGAAGCAACGTTTCAAAAGAAACTAAAGTATATTAAAAATTTAGTAGATAATTATTATTTATGGGATGTAAATGAGGGTAATTATCAAACTGGTATGTTAAAGGGGATGATGAGTGCCTTAAATGATCCATATTCTACTTACTATACGAAAGAAGAATACGATGCCCTTATGGAAACTACCAATGGCGTTTATTATGGTATCGGTGCTACTGTTAGCCAGAATGTAAATACTGGTATCATTACTATAGTAAAACCATTTATCAATGGACCTGCAAATAAGGCTGGTGTTCTTCCAGGAGATATTCTTTATAAGGTGGAAGGCGAAGAGGTAACTGGTACTGAACTTACCAAAGTAGTTAATAAGATGAAAGGTGAAGAAAATACCATAGTTAAAATCACTGTTATGAGAGAAGGCAAGTCTGAGCCAATCGATATTTCGATTACAAGAGGTCAGGTGGAGATACCTACCATTGAACATGAGATGCTAAAAGATAATATTGGTTATATTAGCATTCTAGAATTTGATAAAATAACGGTAGATCAGTACATGGCAGCAATTAATGAATTAGAGAAGCAAGGCATGAAAGGTCTTGTAATTGACCTTCGTGATAATCCAGGCGGATTATATGATTCTGCAGTAAAGATGCTCGACCGTATCATAGGGAAAGGTCTATTAGTTTATACGGAGACTAAGGATGGTACTCGTTCCGAAGATTATGCGACTACAAAAGAAGAATTAAAGGTACCATTGGCTGTTATCGTAAATGGCAATAGTGCAAGTGCCTCTGAGATTTTCGCTGGTGCAATACAGGATTATAAGAAGGGTACTATTGTAGGCACACAGAGCTTTGGAAAAGGTATTGTACAGTCACTCTTCCCATTATTTGATGGTAGTGCGGTGAAGGTAACAGTATCCAACTACTTTACTCCAAATGGAAGAAGCATTCATAAAACAGGAATTACCCCAGATGTTGTAGTAGAGTTAAATGAAGCGTTAAAGAAAAAAGTAGTGATTACTCACGATGAAGATAATCAGCTTCAGAAGGCCATTGAGGTTTTGAAAAGTCAAATAAAATAATAAAAAGAGCGTTACTTCATAACTTTTAGTAGAAAAAGAGTTATGAGGTAACGCTTTTAATAAAGTTGCACTACAATTTCATATTAGTTTAAAATCCTTCGAGGCATGTACTTAATTTAAAATCCTTCGAGGCATGTACATTCACCCTGTCAGTAAGACGAAGTAAACTCGCCTAAGCAAAGCGTGTTGCAGTACAAATTATTTTACAAGTAAGAAGATTAATAGTACCCAGAATATTATAATCGGAAGTGCAAAAAACCAATTTTTAGGTTTTTTATCCTGCCATATAGAAGCGGCTTCTACACGACAAGCGGAAAACACCTCGGTAGGTATCAGCTTTATAGTAAGTGCAACTAAAGCAGGTAGAAGAATAATATCATCTAGGTACCCAAGAATGGGAATGAAATCTGGTATGAAATCAATCGGAGAGAGTGCATAAGCAACTGTTAGTGCAGCAATTACCTTAGCTATCCAAGGGGTTTCTTTCTTCTTCATTGCAAGAAAGACCGCTGGAATATCTGTTTTAAGTTTTTTTGCTCTGGATTTTAAGTCCATACGTTCCTCCATGTGAGTCCATAAATAATTCATACATCTCGTCCAAATAATTATAATAGATATATCTGAATCATTAAATTTTAAGTGCATACATATGTTAAAATTCAACTATCCTAATATCATCGAAACAATAACATATTTCTATAATCGGATTTGCGGTGCGAAAAGCGCAAAGCAAACTTCTGATAAGTTGTATTATAAGCGTTTTATAATGGACATGCAACGGGAGACCTGACGATTTTAAACGATAAATTTATAATTTCGAGAAAATGTATTGCACAAAGTGATAAATTGTGGTAACATATCTTTTCAGTACGGACATGTGTGCTTGTAGTACAAACAAAAAGCGCGCATACAATAGTGTAAGTGGGAATAAAGGTAGTATTAATTCCTGTCTGTATCATATCTGCAAGCGGATGTGGTATGTAACGGGTGTTATGGGGGGATCTTATGGACGACGAAAAATACTATATAGTGAAGAAGAAGGCGCTACCAGAGGTATTACTAAAGGTAGTTGAAGCAAAGCGCTTGCTGGATTCGGAGCGGGTTATGACAATACAAGAGGCGACGGATGCCGTGGACATAAGCAGAAGTTCCTTTTACAAATATAAAGATGATATCTTTCCATTTCATGAAAATAATCGTGGTAAGACCATTACTTTTATGTTACAGATGGATGATATTCCTGGATTATTGTCGATGGTTTTAAATCATATAGCAAAAAGTAGTGCAAATATATTGACGATTCATCAAACGATTCCAATTGGTGGTATAGCATCTCTAACACTAAGCATTGAGATATTACCGCAGACATTAGAGCTATCACAAATGTTAGAATCAATAGAAGCGCTTGATGGGATTCATAATCTAAAAATTTTAGGTAGGGAATAGAAAATACTCTGCCTTTACAAGCGTTAGTGTAGATTTTGCGAGAAGAATTGTTTTATTTATGTTTAAAGCGGGTACAGGAATGCGAGATATCTCGATTTTAATGCATGCTAAAGCACGCAGATAGGAGTTT
>DPVV01000537.1 GCA_003526525.1 Lachnoclostridium phytofermentans
CGCTCTTCCTGGCTTACCAACGCCATCGTATACACGATTTTCATAAATCTTGCTATCAAAGAAATAGCGAGGTTTTGAAAAGTTCACATCAATATCTTCTGCAGAGGTTAGATAACCTTTATTTGCAGCTGTAGCCGCAATGGAACGTGCATCCATAAGCGCTACCGATGCAATTTGACCATTGGTAATCTTAGAACCCTCACGATTCGGGAAGTTTCTAGTAGAATGGCGAATACTTAACCCATTGTTAGCAGGAACATCTCCAGCTCCAAAACATGGACCACAGAATGCAGTACGAATTGTCGCACCAGTTTGCATTAACTTAGCTACAGAACCATTTTTCACTAATTCCATAAAGATTGGTTGGCTCGCTGGATAAACACTTAAGGAGAACTCATCCGCACCGATGTATTTTCCATTTAAGATATCAGCTGCATCGCAGATGTTTTCAAAACCACCACCTGCACAACCCGCAATAACACCTTGTTCCACGTATAATTTTCCATTACGAATTTTATCTCTTAAGGTGTACTTCACCTTATTGTTATCAAGACTGATTAATGCCTTTTTCTCAACCTCAGTAAGAATATCATCAAGATTTGCATTTAACTCGTCGATGGTATAAACATTGCTTGGATGGAAAGGCATTGCTATCATTGGTTTGATTTCTGATAAATCAACGTAAATCATACCATCGTAGTATGCAATACCCTTAGGTGCAAGTTCTTTGTATTCCTCTGCACGGTTATGAATTTCATAAAATTCTTTCACCAAATCATCCGTTACCCAGATAGAGGAAAGACAGGTAGTTTCTGTCGTCATAACATCAATACCGATACGATAGTCCACACTTAAATTCTTGATTCCATCACCAATGAATTCCATTACTTTATTATTAACATATCCATTTGCAAAAACAGCACCAATAATAGCTAAGGCGATGTCCTGAGGTCCTACACCCTTTCTTGGGGCTCCGGTTAGATATACACCTACAACTTTAGGCATGTTAATATCATACGTTTTGCTTAATAACTGTTTTACAATTTCAGGTCCGCCTTCCCCCATTGCCATCGTACCTAGAGCTCCGTGACGGGTATGGCTGTCTGAACCTAGAACCATCTTACCACCACCAGCTAACATTTCACGGGCAAATTGATGGATGACTGCCTGATGCGGTGGAACATACATTCCGCCATATTTTTTTGCACAGGAAAGTCCAAACATATGATCATCTTCATTAATCGTACCACCAACCGCACATAAGCTGTTATGGCAGTTTGTTAATATATAAGGGACTGGGAACTCAGTTAGTCCACTTGCCCTTGCAGTCTGTATAATTCCTACAAAAGTTATATCATGAGAAGTAAGTCTATCAAACTTAATTCTTAGTTTTTCCATATTATCAGAGGTATTATGAGCAGCTAATATCTCATAAGCAATTGTGTTTTTTGCTGCCTCTTTCTTGGTTACATCTTTACCAGTCTTCATTTTAAGAATATCTAATGCTTCATGATTCTCTTCAATAATTGTCTGGCCATTAATTACATATGCACCTTGATCTAATAATTTAATCATCCTATATGCCCTCTTTTCTACGCTGCTCTTTTATCATCCAGTTTGTGATGCAGCGCAGACACAAACTTGTTCAGTGAAAGCTCTTCATTTTCACTGGATGAGTACTTTTCACCAAATGAATGCTTTTCACTGAATGAGTACTTTTCACCAAAAGAATGCTTTTCACTGAATGAATGCTTTTCACTAAGTGAATGCTTTTTTACTAAATGAATGTTTTCGCTAAGCAAATATTTCATTTTTCATACTCTTTATCGTTTCACCGTAATACAGCATAAATATTAAGATAAGAGGAATCACAAATGATTCCTCCTTTTATTACCATTACTTTTTTGCAAATTCCATTACTTGATCATCATCACAAAATGTACTTAATTTTCCTTTACCTTCTTTGGCTTTTACAAACATTGTGATAACACCAGCTTCATCTTCTGTAAATTCGATTGTAATCTTACCACTAAAGTTGGTAAAGAATAAACCATTATCATTGAGAATACCTTCTTCTCCCTCAAAGTACGTTTTGGAAATTAATCCGGAGTTTGTACCCATAAGTGGAAGTCTTGGAAATTCTGTATTAATTTCTTCTCCTGCAGCAATTGCAGAATCGAAGAAAACATCAGATGTGTAATTAACCTCATCACTACTAAATAATAATTGAAGCTGTGTAATGTTTTTACTTGTATGGTTTACTATGTGCAATTTGTATTTCTGAGATGCTTCAACTACCATGAAAACAAAGGAAAGAACAAGAACAGCTGCTACTATCCCAGAAAAGATCATTAACTTCTTCTTTTTTTCCTTCGATGTCTCTTGATTTGTTTGCCCAGTTGCTTTTGTTGCTTTGATTTTCTTCATCGTTGTAACCATTCCTTCCATATCTAAAACCTTACCGTATATACCAACGGCTCTTTTTATATTAATATGAAGTGATAAAATAATCAAGTAGTTTCACAAAATATACATATGAAATTACGGAAAAGTTTATTTCCTCTAAACTTAAATATCTTTCGGTCGTGAGAGTGTAATACATAGTGAACGCTCCAACTACTTAGATTATTAATAAAATAGACACCGTATTACTCCTCACAGGAGGATATTAGTGATAATTCTTCACTTTCTGCCTGCTCCTCTTTCGCCCAGAACTTAATGTTATGTTCTTTGCATATCCGCACAATAACAAAGAAAGCTATGATGGAGGATAATACCGTGACCGATATATTACTGATGCACATAACCACTCCACAGCTTTTTGCTCCTAAATTCGTGAATTTCTGTAAAGCATAAAGTACCGGAATACGAAACGCAAATACTCGACAGAAATTTATTATTAACGTGTATTTTGTATATCCAAATCCTAATAATAACGAAATAACCGCAGCATTAATACCAAGGGGTATACAGCTACCAATACACTCAAATTTGTACATTTCTATAATCATGTTTTGAAACTCAATATCAAAACCACTTGATGAACTTGCAAAAATATAACTAAATGGTTTTAAGAATACTAAAGTTGTAACCAATCCAATTGCACCAATTATCAGATTAATCGCTAAAACTCGTTTAAATGTGTCTAATGCACGTTTTACTTGATTCGCTCCAAGGTTTTGACTGATAATTGCTGCTCCACTTTCTTGAAAACCATTCTGTGGTCCAGTCGTAACAGCACCGATATTATTCGATATGCCAAGTGCTCCAACCGCCAAAGGACCATATTGACCGCTCATCGAGTTTACAATTACTTTTCCAAAGGAAAAGGCCGCCTTTTCCACCATTACAGGTCCTGATAACGTAAGCATCGGACCTATTACTGGTTTTTTAAAACTGATACTCTTTAGTGAGAAACCAAAAGCATTCCCCTTCTTATTTAAATTCACAATAGCAGCAACCAACATAACAGACTGAGCAGCAACATCTGCAATCGCTATCATCTGAATGTCACCATGTAAAACATATATAAATAATGCCGTTAAAGAAAGTTTCACAACAATAATCATCATATTTAAATTTAAGATACGTTTGGTATTCCCTCTTGCACGTTCTACTGCTATGTACACGTTATTAATATAGGTAATCACCATTGCAACTAATTCAATCGAAAAATACCTACTCCCAATTCCAATTAATTCTTTTGGTGTGTTCGCAAACCGTAATATCGTTCCTGAAAATGGTATCATTGATAAAACTCCAAGGCTAAGCAGACCACATAAACCCAAGAGACTGTTTACCCTTTTTTTCACCATTTCAAAGTCACCAGCACCATACGCCTTACTAATTTCAAGACTACCACCGATTGCAAGTCCTCCACCAACTGCAGATAATACATTGTTAATCTGAGACAGGTATGCTACTGCTGAAACAGACTCTGCACTAATATGAGAGGCCATCATCGTATCTAACAAACGAAAAACCAAGCTTAACGTTTGATATAACGCTAGCGGAAATCCTACCGTAAATACTACTTTCCATAGATTCCCATGTAATGCAAACTCACGAAATCGTTCGTCCTTTTTTGACAACCCCGCCTTCGACATTTTATAACTCCTTTCATCACCCATCATGCTCTCACCTGAAGCCACCTGAAGCCGCTCCTACTAGGATAGTACAATTTGTCTAAGGATACCTTGATTTTCTTTTTAATTATATATCAAATTACAGTAATCTTGCCATTATCGAAAGATTCTAGTATAATAGAGACAAAAGATTAGATAGGTTCCAGACTTTTTAATAGGAACTCCTACCGTTATCATCTTTTTAGCGCATAGAAGGTTTATGCAACTTTATGATACAAGAAAAAATACGTTTACATATTAATTTTATAGAAAGGGCGTATATAATGGATTCTAATCAAGACTTAAAGATTACAAGAATCAAGCGTGATCCGTATTTTAGCATGAAAGATGCTCATTTACATAACTTTTATGAGATGTATTATCTTTTATCAGGTACAAGACGTTTTTTTGTAAATGATACTTTATACAATGTCTCTAAGGGGGAACTCATATTAATTGAAGAAGGAGCTCTGCACCGGACTACCTATATCTCAGTAGGCTCCCATGAACGAA
>DPVV01000540.1 GCA_003526525.1 Lachnoclostridium phytofermentans
TGTTTCTTGATCACCTAGCCATTTGGAAATATCATTTTCGGTTTCATTTACATAGAAGGAATCTAGATCAAACTGACCTTCTATAGCAACTGCCTTATGAAAAAAGGATGGAATGGCGAATGCTGCTAAGATAGCGGTATAACCACCGGTTCCAATACCGCTTATATACCTAGAGGTTTGCTCATTTTTTAAAGGAAACCAAGTGGAACATAGAGAAGGCAATTCGTTTGTTAAAAAGTCAAAAAAGTTATAGTTATTCTTGGTATTTAGAAATAAACTATTATTTCCTTGTGGCATGATTAACGCACAGTTACTATGCTCAAAAAATGATTCAATTCCAATCCGAATCCATTGACTATGATCCATGTTTGAATCATGTAATAAATAGAGTGAGTCCATTGGTTCTTTCGATTCTGGAAGTAAGACATCGAAGCCAATAGGCATCTTTAATGCGCTAGATTGTATCTGTGATTGTATCCATCTCATATGTGTATCCTTTCTTTTTCAAGTAGTAATTCTACATAGGACTAAAATAGTGGTACTTTATCAGTTATAAAGTAAATTTTATAAAATTGCAATGCCTCTTTCATTGTCTCACTTTTATTCATGCTAGGGAAAGGTCATAAAAAGGAAAAGTTCATAAAAAGGAAAAGCATGGGGAGTATACTTTTTCCTGTTTGTTTATCTCTCCACTTTACAACCCAGATAGAATATGAGAGAATGAAACGGATAAAAGGAAACTACTGTCTGCAATAAAAATTGCTGACGATTAGGATACAATGACTTTGGAGGACTATCATGAATGACATCTTAGACGTTCACACCCATACCTTGGCAAGCGGTCATGCATACAATACAATCAAGGAAATGGCGTTGGAAGCATCAGAGAAAGGGATCGAATTACTTGGAATAACCGAACATGCTCCAACTATGCCAGGTACTTGCCATGAATTCTACTTTCAAAATCTTCACGTGGTTCCAAGAGAAATGTTTGGTGTACAACTTCTTCTTGGAAGTGAGGTAAATATTTTAGACCATGAGGGAACACTGGACTTATCAGACCAAGTGTTAAAAAAACTAGATATTTGTATCGCAAGTATCCATCCACCATGTTACAAAAAAGGGACGAAGAGGGAAAATACGAATGCAATCGTTGGTGCAATGGAAAACCCTTATATTAATGTTATTGGTCATCCTGACGATGGAAGATACGAGCTTGATTATGAGACCATTGTAAAAAAGGCAAAAGAATACGGGGTATTACTAGAGTTAAATAACTCCTCTGTGGCTCCTGGAAGCTTTCGACCAAACACAAGAGAAAATGACCTTACAATGCTTAAGTATTGTAAACAATATGAAGTACCAGTTATTATGAGCAGTGATGCACATACAGCATACGATATAGGAAATCATGTATATGTAAAAGACATCATAAAAGAAGCGATGTTCCCAGAAGATTTGGTAGTGAATCATTCGAAGGAAATGTTGCTTCAGATGATAGAGAATCGCAGAAAAAGCATATTATAAAATCTCACTCGATTTCCATTGACAAATTTTTGTCTGTAGTTAATAATGAATTTTAGGCAAAGGCGTCTTGGGATAGATGTCTTTGTCTTTTTTTATACAGGTGTGTCCAACGAAGCTGGACTACACCAGGAAAGGCTAGCAAGTTAAAGTTTCTCTTGTTATATAAATGGAAACTTTCCGAGGGATGATTACTTACCCTATGGGATGAAATAAACAAAATATTGTTAGGAGGTAACTTATGAAGCAATATACAAAAAAGGACATTTTAAGATTAGTTGAAGAAGAGGATGTGGAATTTATCCGCCTTCAGTTTACCGACATGTTTGGTAATTTCAAAAATGTAGCAGTAACAACGAGCCAGTTGGAAAAAGTACTAAATAATAAATATATGTTTGATGGCTCTGCCATTGAAGGCTTTGTACGAATCGAAGAATCTGACATGTATTTGCATCCTGATTTAAATACCTTTGAAATCTTTCCTTGGAGACCGCAGCAAGGTAAGGTTGCAAGATTTATCTGTGATGTATATCGAACCGATGGAACACCATTTGAAGGAGATCCTAGATACATATTAAAACGTGTATTACAGGAAGCGAAAGATCTTGGTTACACATTCCATGTTGGTCCGGAATGTGAATTTTTCCTTTTTGATATAGGAGAAGATGGGTTACCAACCACAAAAACGAGGGAAAAAGGCAGTTACTTTGACGTAGGACCTATGGATGCCGGTGAAAATGCTAGACGAGAGATGGTGCTTACATTAGAAGAGATGGGGTTTGAAATTGAAGCCTCCCACCATGAAGTTGCACCAGCACAGCATGAAATTGATTTTCATTATGAAGATGGTCTAATCACCGCAGATAATATTATGACCTTAAAGATGGCTGTCCGCACGGTAGCAAGACGTCACGGTATGCATGCTACCTTTATGCCAAAACCAAAGTCTGGTGTTGATGGTTCTGGAATGCATATTAACATGTCTCTTGAAAAGGACGGGAAAAACTGTTTTTATAATCCTAGCGATAAATTAGGGTTAAGTGAAGTTGCATATCAGTTTATTGCAGGGTTAATGCATCATGCTCCAAGTATGACTGCGATTACAAATCCTTTGGTTAACTCCTATAAGAGGTTAGTGCCTGGTTATGAGGCACCTGTTTATATTGCATGGTCACTTGTCAATCGTAGCCCACTTATCAGAATTCCGGACGGAAGGGAAGAAAGAACTAGAGTGGAATTACGCAGCCCTGACTCAGCTACCAACCCATATTTTGCACTAGCAGTATGTTTGGCAGCGGGGCTAGATGGTATTAAGAATAAGATGATTCCTCCGGTAGGAGTCGATAAGAATATCTTTTCCATGAGCGACCAAGAGAGACTTGCTATGGGAATTCGCAATCTTCCTAGCAGTTTAGGTGAAGCTTTAGATGAGTTAGAAAAGAGTGAGTTTATGAGAGAAGTATTGGGAAGTCATGCTTTCCACACTTATATAAGAGCGAAGAGAGTAGAATGGTCCCAGTATCGTACGCAGGTTTCTGAATGGGAGATTGACCAATACCTTAACCGTATTTAGGAGAAAAAATTGTAACGGAGGTGGTCAAATTTGCTGAGTATAATCATAGCATTCCCAAAGATTGAGGACGCGAATAACATAAGAAATATCTTAGTGAGTGGCGGATTCGAAGTGAATGCGACCTGTACTACCGGTGCACAGGCAATCATGGTAGCAAATGAACTTGATGAAGGAATCGTTATCTGCGGATTTCGTCTGCCAGATATGATATACCTGGAGCTAAATGGTTACCTACCTCGTGGATTTGAGATGCTATTATTAGCGTCCCCTCAAAAACTACTAGATTGTGCAGATGGTAATATTCTAAGCCTGAGTATGCCTATTAAGATACAAGATCTTCTGAATACCCTTCAGTTGATGACATACAAATATATGCGCCGAAAGAAAAGGGATAAGAACAAACCAAAAGATCGTACCACAGCTCAGCTAGAAACTATCACTAGAGCCAAAGAGCTATTAATGGAACGTAACAAGATGACGGAAGAGGAGGCGCACCGATACATCCAAAAGACTAGTATGGATAGTGGTACGGATATGGTAGAAACAGCTGAAATGATTTTGACTATGATGTAACTGTATTCATTTTATACATCATAAGTATTCGAAATTTCTATCCTATGAAAGCGGCTGAAATATTGAATTTAAGCGTATATCTGTTTATAATAAATCATATTTGTTATTAAAAAGAGAAATGGTAGCTGTATGAATCTCAAAACTTCTTAGGTATCAAGTATGAGTAAAGGAAGCCCATACTGTAAGTACACAGTGAATAGTAATATCTTGATCGGTATGAGTGTTAAAGCATGCACTTGGGATTAGTGTACACGCAAATTTATGCCAGTGGCCCAAAATTTGCAGAAAGGCATGGTAATTAATATGAATTTTACAAAGATGCAAGGTTGCGGAAATGATTATGTTTACGTAAATTGTTTTGGGGAAAACGTAAACAATCCAAATGAAGTGGCAAAAAAAGTGAGTGATCGACGTTTTGGGATTGGTTCTGATGGATTAATCTTAATCAAACCATCTGAAATCGCAGATTTTACAATGCATATGTACAATGCAGATGGATCACAAGGGAAAATGTGCGGAAACGGAATTCGCTGTGTTGGTAAGTATGTTTATGACCATGGTATGACAAGGAAAACAAGCCTAGCGATAGAAACATTAGGTGGGGTGAAATATTTAGAATTAATTGTTGACGGCGGGAAAGTAACAGAAGTAACGGTTGATATGGGTGAACCAGTTTTAGAGTCTACATTAATTCCGATTGCAGTTGAGCAAGAACAGGTAATCAATATGCCAATCAAAATTGCAGATCGCGAATTTTTCATCACAGGTGTTTCGGTAGGAAACCCTCATGCTGTTACCTTTATTGAAGACACCAACTCTTTCCCAATCGAAAACTATGGTCCATTGTTTGAAGATCATCCATTCTTTCCAGAAAAGATTAATACGGAGTTTGTACAAATCCTTGATCGTAAAACTGTCAATATGCGTGTTTGGGAGCGTGGCTCTGCAGAAACTCATGCTTGTGGAACCGGTGCAACATGTTCTGTGTATGCAGCTATCTTAAATGGCTTAACGGAGGATGGAGTGACAGTTCATATGTTAGGTGGTGACGTTGTCATTCGCTATGACAGAGAGAAGAATCGACTATTTATGACGGGGCCAGCTGTTACGGTTTTTGAGGGTGAGATAGAGATATAGAAAGTAATTTTTCATTAATTTGTGCCTTGTAATCCACGGTACAAATATTAATGTGAAATAAAAACATGCGCTGGAATGGAGGGTACAATGTTTAAAATTAATGAAAACTATTTAAAATTACAAGGTAGTTACCTATTTTCAACAATTGGAAAGAAAGTACGAACCTATAAAGAAGAAAACCCAGATAAGAACGTGATTAGTTTAGGTATTGGTGATGTGACACTACCTCTTGCTCCAAGCATCATAAGTGCGCTTCATAAAGCTACCGAGGAAATGGCAGCAAAGGAGACTTTCAAAGGCTACTCCCCAGACCTTGGATATGAATTTTTACGAAGTGCAATCTCAAAACATGATTACGAAGCGAGAGGAGTTCAAATTGCGATTGATGAAATCTTCATTAGTGATGGTGCGAAAAGTGATTCTGGCAACATTGGAGATATATTTGCAGAAAATAATAAGATAGCAGTTTGTGATCCAGTATATCCTGTTTATGTAGATACGAATGTAATGGCTGGTAGAACTGGTGAATTTAATACCACTACTGGTAAGTGGAGTAATGTCATCTATATGCCTTGCACCAAAGAAAATAATTTTGTACCAATGCTACCTAAGGAAACTCCAGATATCATCTATCTATGTTTCCCTAACAATCCTACAGGATCTGCAATCACAAAGAAGGAACTTCAGAAGTGGGTAGATTATGCAATTGAAAAAGGGGCAGTTATCATATACGATGCTGCTTACGAGGCATACATTAGCGAAGAAGATTGTCCCCATACTATTTATGAATGTGATGGGGCTAAAAAATGTGCAATTGAACTTCGTAGCTTTAGTAAAAATGCTGGATTTACAGGTACTAGACTTGGTTTTACAGTAATACCAAAGGAACTAACCAGTGGCGGTGTTTCTTTAAATAGTCTATGGGCAAGACGCCATGGTACAAAGTTTAATGGTGCACCATATATTATTCAGGCAGCTGGTGCTTCGGTTTATTCCCCAGAAGGAATGGCAGAAACGAGAGAACAGATTGATTATTATAGGAACAATGCACGATTAATTCGTGATGGATTACTAGAAGCAGGATATCAGGTATTTGGTGGTGTCAATGCACCTTATATCTGGTTGCAA
>DPVV01000454.1 GCA_003526525.1 Lachnoclostridium phytofermentans
GTAACTTATAATATACTATGTTCAAGAAATCGTGGAATAAATAAAAGAAGAGGTGATACTATGTCCGGTTCAAGTTTCGGATCAATTTTTAAAATAACAACTTGGGGAGAATCCCATGGAAAAGGTATCGGCGTTGTTGTTGACGGGTGTCCTGCAGGTCTTACTCTAAATGAAGAAATGATTCAGATATTTCTAAATCGTCGAAAACCTGGACAAACGAAATATTCAACTCCAAGAAAAGAAGATGATCTCGTAACAATCCTATCTGGTGTTTTTGAAGGAAAAACTACAGGTACCCCAATTTCCATGATGATAACGAATGAGACTGCTCGTTCTGTGGATTATAGCGAGATAGCAAACTATTATAGGCCTGGTCACGCAGACTATACTTTTGATGCTAAATACGGTTTTCGTGACTATCGTGGGGGTGGGCGTTCCTCTGGACGTGAAACAATTGGACGTGTAGCGGCAGGTGCAATCGCTGCTACCCTCTTAAAAGAACTAGGTATCGAAGTTTTTACTTATACCAAATCCATTGGTCCTATTCAGATTGATTATCATAAGTGCCAAAAAGAAAACTTAACTTTAAGTCCTCTTTACATGCCTGATTTAGAAGCATCTGGGAAAGCAGAAGATTATCTGGAACAATGCATTCACAATTTAGATTCCAGCGGTGGTATGATTGAATGCATTATATCTGGAGTTCCAGCAGGTATTGGCGAACCGGTATTTGATAAATTAGACGCACAGCTAGCAAAAGCGATATTCTCCATTGGTGCCGTAAAAGGTTTTGAGATTGGATCTGGTTTTGAAGTGGCAAAACAGCTAGGTTCCGAAAATAATGATGGGTTGGCGTATGATGAAAATGGTAAACTCATCAAATTAACCAATCATTCTGGTGGTATCCTTGGAGGGATCAGCGATGGTTCTGAAATCATCTTTCGTACTGCAATTAAACCTACTCCTTCCATAAAAAAAGAACAACAAACCGTTAATAAATCAGGTGAGAACATAAACGTATCTATAAAAGGTCGTCATGATCCGATCATAGTTCCAAGAGCAGTTGTTGTTGTTGAGGCTATGGCAGCCTTAACTCTTGCAGATCTATTATTGATGGGGATGTCCTCAAAATTAGATAATGTAAAGAAAATCTATCAAAAATAATGAAAAAAGCATGCTTTATGAGTTTTTTATTACCATGAATAGGAAAAAGCATTCTACGAACATTTCCATATCATGAATAATAGAAAAAAGGCAAAGGAAAGATGTAATAAACTTAATCTTTCCTTTGCCTTTCATAAATTTATAGTCCTTGCTTACTAATATTATCAATGGTACGAATGATATGTTCATGCGCAAGTGTTTCTGCTTTCACACCGTCTCTTTGGCGAATTGCTTCTAAGATAGCAGTATGCTCTTCATTTGATTTTTCTGCACGCTCATGTTTTGATAAGGTAATTTTACGAATGCGTTGAACATAATGATGAAAATCAGAGAGTACATGTTTTAGTATTTTACTGTTTGAAGCCTCATAAATTAACTCATGAAATTTATTATCTAATTCCAAAACCTGTTCATGATGTTGCTTCTTTATATGAAATTCTGACAGATAGACCACTTCTTCTAACTCTAAAAGCTGATCTTCCGTTATATTCTCACATGCCCATCTGGCACATAAGCCTTCCAGATAAGACCTGATTACGTAGATATCCTGAATGTCTTTTTCTGTGATACCAGTAACATAAGCCCCTTTGTTCGGAATGATATTCACCAAACCTTCTAACTCTAGTTGTCTTAAAGCTTCTCTAACCGGAGTTCTACTAACTCCCAATTCATTTCCTATCGTATTTTCTTTTAATTCCTCATGTTGAGTATATTTCCCCGATAAAATATCCTCTCTGATACGGTTAAACACTCTACCTCTTAGCGAGTATTTATCCGCTCCTAAATTACCCTCATGTTGTAGTTCTTTGCTATCCACGAAAAACTCCTCCTGTGCACGTCGCACCTTAACAATTTCTTATAAAGGCGTACTTTTTGCGCCGTCAATCTGGAACATGTATTTAGTTCCGATAATATAACGCAAGTAAGACAACCCCGTTGTCCTTAACTTTTTTACAACGAGATTGTCATTTATCTATGTTACATTGCTTCAATTGTCTCCATAATATAATCAGCGAATTCTGCACCGGTTGCTCCGGTGTCACGTCCAGTTATCACTAATTTCTTCTCGGTAACTGTACAGATATCAAGTGCTTGATAAAGTTTATCTGCTTCTTTGCCATATCCAATATGTGCAAGTAACATCGCACCAGCACGAATTACGCTACAAGGATCGGCGTACTGGTCTCTGCCTTCCTGAACCATTCTAGGTGCAGAACCGTGAATTGCTTCAAACATCGAATAACGTTTCCCGATATTGGCACTTCCAGCAGTACCAACTCCTCCCTGAAACTCTGCTGCTTCATCCGTAATAATATCACCGTAAAGGTTTGGAAGAACCATAACTTGAAAATCTTTTCTTCTCTTCTCATCTATAAGTTTCGCCGTCATAATATCAATATACCAATCATCTGCTGTGATATCTGGATAATCCTTTGCAATTTCACGGAAGATATCTAAGAACTTTCCATCTGTAGTTTTAATGATATTCGCCTTTGTTACCGCTGTTACTCTAGTTTTACCATTTGCTTTTGCATATTCAAATGCAGCTCTTATAATGCGTTCTGTTCCTTGGCTTGTTACTACGGTAAAGTCCACACCTAAGTCCTCGGTAACATGGATACCCTTACTACCAACCGCATAAGCACCCTCTGTATTCTCACGATAGAAGGTCCAATCAATTCCTTGCTCTGGGATTCTAACCGGTCTAACGTTAGCGAATAAATCTAATTCCTTACGCATCGCTACATTCGCACTCTCAACATTTGGCCATGGATCGCCTTTTCTAGGTGTTGTTGTTGGTCCTTTTAAAATAACATGACATTCTTTTAATTCTTTCAGAACATCTACAGGAATTGCAGCATGCACTGCTGCTCTGCGCTCGATTGTTAAGCCATCAATTACCTTAAATTCTATTTTACCCTTTGAGATATCATCTTTCAGTAGGTATTCCAGAATTCTTTGTGCCTGGTTGGTAATCGCTGGGCCAATTCCATCCCCACCACACACACCGATAATTATTTTATCAAGTGCTTGATAATTTAAAAAATCTCCTTGTGCCTTCATAACTTCAACACGTTTTAATTGCTCCTCAAGGAGCTTTCCGAATGCTTCTTTTGCAGCTGCTATCGAATCCATAGTCATCTTCATATCCTCCTGTCGCTATCCGAGATTACATCTCTAACTGTTATCATAGAATTAATCCAATGTTACATTTATGTTTGGTAAATCTACATTACTCTCTATCATGTACGTATTTATCATCTCGACTAACTCTGCATCAGTCATAACAGTGATACGTCCCTCTTCATACTCCTTATCTACTAACAATTTAATTTTGTTCACCAAAGGATTTGATTTGTCTAGCATGGAATCCCCTTTTAATTTGTAGTAGGTATTAATCCAGTGAGCAATTCCTGCTAAACCCGAAGTATTGGAAACAGAAACCAAAACCGGACGATTTAAAAACTTTTCTGTATCAAATATATTATAAATCTCCTCATTTTTCAAGAGACCATCTGCATGAATTCCTGCACGAGTCACATTAAAATTCTTCCCAACAAATGGAGTTCTATGAGGAATCTTATAACCAATCTCTTTCTTAAAGTACTCGGCAAGCTCGGTTATTACGGTGGTATCCATACCATCTAAGCTGCCTTTTAGCTGTGCATACTCAAATACCATAGCTTCTAAAGGGGTATTTCCTGTTCTCTCACCAATACCAAAGAGCGAGCAGTTAACTCCACTTGCTCCATATAACCATGCAGTCGTTGAGTTCGTAACAGCTTTATAAAAATCATTGTGTCCGTGCCACTCTAATTGTTCCGATGGTACGCCTGCATGAGTAAGTAAGCAATAAATAATTCCCTGTACACTTCTTGGTATTACTGCACCTGCAAAGTTTATTCCATAACCCATGGTATCACATGCACGAATTTTTACTGGAATACCATATTCAATACCGAGTTTCATTAATTCAAAACAGAAAGGAATTACAAACCCATGAATATCAGAGCGCGTAATATCCTCCAAATGGCATCTTGGAGCAACTCCCGTTTCCAAACACTCTCTAACTATACTTAAGTAATGCTCCATTGCCTGACTTCTAGTCATCTTCATCTTATAGAAAATGTGATAATCAGAGCAACTAACTAAGATTCCTGTTTCCTTAATACCAAGGTCTTTTACTAATTCAAAGTCTTTCTTGCTCGCACGAATCCAAGAGGTAACCTCAGGAAATTCATAGCCTCGCTCCATACATTTGTAAACAGCATCTCTATCTTTCTTACTATATAGGAAAAATTCGCTAGCTCGGATGATACCATTTGGACCACCTAGTCTATGTAAATAATCATATATCGTTACAATTTGTTCCGTCGTATATGGAGCTCTTGATTGCTGTCCATCACGAAATGTTGTATCAGTAATCCAGATGCTCTCCGGCATATTATGAGGTACAATACGATCATTAAAAGCGATCTTTGGTATCTCATCATAAGGAAACAAGTTGCGGAAAACATTTGGCTGCACTACATCTACTAATTCATAAATATGCTCCTCAAGAGACAATAAATTATTATGATAATTCATGTAAA
>DPVV01000446.1 GCA_003526525.1 Lachnoclostridium phytofermentans
AAGAAAGAATAAACTTTTTTATGGCAAGCAAAGTTTGTAACGTGTATTTTTTAGTTCTGATGATAATTTGTTTACAGTGTATGCGAGACATATTTTTTAAAAGGATTAGAAGTAACTATTTACCAGCATATTATCAATAAAATAAGAGATAATAGTAACAGTTCACTTGGAAAAAGGAGGCTGTTGCAAATCGTGATTGGAATACGATAGAACTTAAAATTTGTTCTGTTGTTATACCTTTTAGCGCGGTTTGCAACAGCCTGTTTTCTTGAACAAGTAAAGTAAAATTCGCTTAGACATCTGGTTAGGAGGAATAGTAATGAAAGCGAAAAAAATATGTGTTATGTCACTAATCGTACTTGCGGTAGTAATCGTTGTTGGGTGCGTATGCTATTATACCAAGAATACAAAACAGGTATTTGAAGGGACATTTATCAGCATAGACAAATTGAATGGAGGTCTTTATGGCAAACGATAAGAATAAGGTTTCGGTATCTCAGGTTGCGAATGAAAAAGATCAGCAGGAACGAGATAAACTTTATAATCAGTATGTGAAACAGGTGACACCAAAGCACAATTGGTTTTCTAACATGTGCAAAGCATTTGTATCTGGTGGTATTATATGCGCAATTGGTCAAGGGTTTATTAATTTTTATTCCTCTTATGGAGCTGAAAAGGAATTAGCAGGCGCTTATACTACAATGTCATTGGTTTTGTTATCGATCATTTTTACCGGGTTTAACTGGTATCAAAAGATCGCTAAATTCGCTGGTGCAGGTATTTTAGTACCGATTACTGGATTTGCTAACTCAGTCGCCGCTCCAGCCATCGAATTTAAGAAAGAGGGACAGGTGTTTGGTATAGGATGTAAGATATTTACGATAGCTGGTCCTGTAATTCTATATGGTATATTCTCTTCCTGGCTATTAGGAGTTGTATACTATATCTTTACAATGTTTCAGAAATAAAATGGTATACAATTTTATAGTGCTGGAATACAGCTGCTATAAAATTGCATAGAAAGAAGGGACAGCCTATGACTCAAACAACAGCCAAACAATCAAAGATGGTTGGGAAACAAAGCATTCAATTTTCAAATCCACCCGCTATTATTGGATGTGCCTCCGTTGCTGGACAAAAAGAGGGTGAGGGACCATTGGGTGCATTTTTTAATGTAATAGAAGAAGATCCTATGTTTGGACAAAACACATGGGAAGAAGCAGAGAGCAAGATGCTAGGAATGGCAGTCGACGTAGCAATTCACAATGCAGGACTAAAAAAATCAGACATACGTTACTTAGTTGGTGGAGACTTGCTGGGACAGTTAATTGCTACTAGCTTTGGTATTGAGAACTTTGAAATACCACTTTTAGGTGTTTATGGTGCATGTTCCACTATGGGAGAATCTATCGTGGTTGCCTCAATGATCATTGATGGTGGATTTGCTGACAGAACTCTAGCAATCACATCAAGCCATTTTGCTGGAGCTGAAAAACAATTCCGATTTCCTCTCGGATATGGAAATCAAAGACCTAAGGCAGCAAGTTGGACAGTAACAGGAAGCGGTGCTGTTATCTTAGGGCATGAGCCAGAAAAAGATAGTGAATTTGCAAAACAATTTTCTCCGGTAATGATTAAAGTAAAGGGTGTTACAATAGGTAAAATCGTCGATTATGGAATAAAAGACTCCTTAAATATGGGCGCTTGCATGGCACCAGCAGCATGTGAAACGATTGCGCAAAATTTAAAGGATTTTAAGATTCAGCCAGACTATTATGATCGTATTATAACCGGTGATCTTGGTATGATTGGTAAGGACATTCTAATCGATTTATTAAAAGAAAAGGGATATGACATAAGTAACAATCATATGGATTGTGGTATCGAAATCTATGATCCAGAGGCTCAGGATACTCATGCTGGTGGTAGTGGTTGCGGTTGTAGTGCGATTACTTTGACAGGATATATTTTGCAAAAGTTAAGAAAACGGGACTGGAACAGGGTCTTATTTGTACCAACTGGTGCACTTCTTTCTACGGTAAGCTACAACGAGGGACAGAGTGTTCCTGGAATTGCACATGCAGTGATGTTGGAATCTTGCTAGAAAGGAGCATATATGGATTATTTAATTTCATTTTTAGTTGGTGGTACAATCTGTGCAATCGTACAAATTGTGATGGACAACACTAAGTTAATGCCTGGACGTATTATGGTTATACTTGTATGCTTGGGAGCATTCTTAGGAGCAATTGGCGTTTATCAGCCATTTGCGGAATGGGCGAAAGCAGGAGCTTCCGTACCTTTACTCGGATTTGGTAGTGTTTTATTCAAAGGAATTAAAGAAGGCGTTGATAAGGAAGGATTTATCGGATTATTTAAAGGAGGGTTTACTTCTTCCGCCGTTGGAATTTCATCAGCACTTATCTTTGGTTATATTGCTTCTTAAATTTTTAATCCAAAGATGAAAGAATAAGAAATATAAGTTCGGTATTTAAAAATGAGTGGAAGACGTTTTCTTAAACGTTTCCACTCGTTTTTATGATTTCATATCAAAATTCTATTTATTACAGTTTGAAATATCTGATTGTTTCAATTATTATGTTTTAAGGCTGATTATCCGTTGGTGGAATAATAAGAACTGGAGGAGGTGTAGTTTGTTCCACCGGTGTCATATCACCTTCATCTGGATTCTCTGGTACAACTGGTGTTTCACTATCATCAACGTCCGTTGTTGGAGCTATAGTACCTTCACTATGAATTGGACAAATGGTTGCGATATCATTTGTTGGTAAGAGATATTTAGTGTCATCGGTTGGATTCATTTCATCTTTAATCAAGTAAACTTTTTCTACTAAGGATTCTAGTGGACAGTAAGGACTTGCAAAATATCCAGATACCTTACAGATACTTACTTTTTGATGAACCGTACAGGTTTGTGTTGGAACGGTTCCCTTAGCAAAATATTCAGTTCTTGTGCAGTCACCGCTCAATGCTTTATCACAAACACCAGCAACTGCTAGTTGACCTGATTTTGTACATATTTTAGCAGTTACAATGGAGTCTGGTTTTACAAATGCTTTGTTCTCTAACTTAAGAGTAGAGTGGATTTCCTCCATAATACTTCGCCATAATACCTTGTGGTAGGATTTTTCCTTCTGTGAGAAAGGATTGTCAAATCCTGTCCAGATAGCGGAAGTATAATAAGGAGTGTATCCAACAAACCATAAATCGTAATCTTTCGTTGAGGTACCAGTCTTACCTGCAATTGGCATGGAGTAATTACGGAATCCGATGCTTGGATATGCAGTACCTCTCTTAATGGTGTCTTCCATTGCATTCGTTAATAACCATGCGGTAGAAGTATAAATTACCTGCTTTGAGCTTGGTTCGTTCGAAAGAATAACTTTA
>DPVV01000602.1:0-1950 GCA_003526525.1 Lachnoclostridium phytofermentans
TAAAAGCCAAAAAACGTTACAATATCTTATGTTTTATGAATGAAAATATTTAGATATTTTGACTAAATTACAGCTCCATGATATAATCTTAACGTAATCAAAAACGTAAAAATCGAAAGGGGTCTTTCCTTTATATGATACATGTTACAATTGAAGATATTTCTCTAGATTTTATTACCGACCCAGAAGTTTTTTCACCATCCTTTGCGGATCGTGGAACTTTGGCTATGCTATCTTACGTAACATTCGACCAATCTGATACCTTACTAGACCTTGGCTGTGGATATGGCTTAGTTGGCATCTATGCCAGTAAAGTACTATCACCCGCAAAAGTAACCATGTGTGACATCTCAGAAAAGGCTGTGGAACTTAGTAAGAAAAATGCTGAAAAAAATCAAGTACTGGATGGTCTCACTATTTTACAAAGTGATGGATTTCGTAATCTTCCAATAGGGGAATACTCTCTTATTCTATCGAATCCACCATATCATGTTGATTTTTCTGTTCCAAAACATTTTATTGAGGAGAGTTATCGCAGACTTATCATGGGTGGTAAGCTCTATATGGTAACAAAGCGTAAGGACTGGTATAAGAATAAAATTATCTCTGTCTTTGGTGGTGTAGAGATTCATGAAAAGGATGGTTATTACATCTTTATTGCTCAAAAGCGCCAAAAGGAGAAAAAGCTAGCTAACGTAAAAAAGGAAAACGGTCTTAGTAAAAAACTAGCTCGTAAAATGAAGACAAAACAGCACTAAAGTCATGAGGTATAATAAAATCTCAAGTCTAGTAAATGAGTAAGTATAATAAGAAATACTCAGATTAGTTATTAACATAATAAGTTGATAACTTATATGACGCTAACATAATGGGAGAGAATCACAAAGTAAACTTTTCCTTTTGTGATTCTCTCTTATTTCATATAAGTAAAAGGCCGATGCATGCATTTACCTATCTTCCAATAACCAATTTTTCTACAACAATTCTTTCATGCTTTTTATAATATTTTAGCGCTTTTAATATAGCTCACCCTTTATTCAAACTGAGACGCATATAAACGATAATAAAATCCTCGCTTCTTCATAAGATTGGAATGAGTCCCCTGCTCTACGACATTTCCCTCATTTACAACTAAGATATTATCTGCACTTTGAATTGTAGATAAGCGGTGGGCAATAACAAAACAAGTCTTATCTGCCATTAAGTTTCTCATTGCTTTTTGAATTTGAATCTCTGTTCTTGTATCAACGTTAGATGTGGCTTCATCAAGAATTAGCATCTTAGCATCTAACAGCATCGCTCTAGCAATCGTTAATAACTGCTTTTGACCTTTTGAGATATTCATACCGTCTTCATTTAATACGGTATCATATCCTAATGGCAAATTCTTAATATAGGAATGTATCCTGGCTGCTTTCGCCGCTGCAACAACTTCCTCCATCGTAGCATCTTTTTTCCCATAGGCAATATTTTCATATATCGTTCCACCAAATATCCAGGTGTCTTGCAACACCATAGCATAGGCTTTACGTAAACTTTCCCTTGTCAAATCTTTAATCTCATTGTCATCAATATAGATAGCACCTTCATTCACGTCATAAAATCGCATCAAAAGATTGATAATCGTTGTCTTACCAGCTCCCGTTGGGCCTACAATTGCAATTAAGTTGCCTTCTTTTGCATTCAGATTGAGGTTCTTGATAATTGTTTTTTCTTTTGTATAACCAAATGATACATTTTCAATTGCAACCTTCCCCTTAACATTTTGAAGCTCTTTTGCCTGATAAGCATCCGCTACTTCAGAAGGTTCATGTAACACACGAAATACCCTTTCTGCTGCCGCTAATGAAGACTGAATCTCACTTATAATATTAGCCGCTTCATTGATCGGACCAGAAAATTTTCTCGAATACAAAACAAAAGATGAGATATCACCAAGGGTTAGTTTAT
>DPVV01000602.1:2074-5719 GCA_003526525.1 Lachnoclostridium phytofermentans
CAAGGGTTAGTTTATTGTATAAAAATAAGACAGAACCTACGACAGTAACGAAGGTGAGTGAAATGTTATTTATAAAGTTAACTGTAGGTCCTACGATACTGCCGTAATAATCCGCTTGATAGTACGCCTCAACCGCTTCTTCATTAATTTGATCAAACTTATCCAGTACAACCTCTTCTCCTGCATACGCTTTTATCGATCGTAGGCCGGATACCATCTCTTCTACAAAACCATTCATTTGACCAAGCTTTTCAGATCGCTTTCGAAATAATGGTCTTGTTTTATTCGCCATATATTTTGTATAAATGATAGACATTGGGATTGTAATTAACATTACAAGTACCAGGCTTGGTGAAATAATTATCATCATAACCAAAGAGCCAACAACTGTTATAATACTTGCAAAAATCTGTACCAAATCGGTTGAAAGTGAAGTATTAATTACATCAATGTCGTATGAAATTCGACTTATAATATCTCCTGCGAGATGTTGATCAAAAAATCCAACCGGTAATTCCATCAACTTATCAAAAACATCATTTCTCATTTTCTTTACAATTCTTTGGCTTAACCGAATCATCAAAATTGATAATAGATAAGACAATATAGAGGAAACAATGTAAAAACCTATCATAAGAATGGCATACCTTAGTACCCCTTTGATTGGTACTTTGCCAACCCCAAGTTCAATTAAGTCGATTGCCTTACCAGAGAGCATTGGGCCAATTAGCGCAAAAAGGTTACTAGCCATTGCAAGTAAAATCGCACCCGATAGCATCCACCAATAGGTTTTCAGATATCCCCATAATCCTTGTAAAACTTTACTAGTATTTTTGGGTCTGTCTACAGTATTTACTACTTTATCTGCTACACTTTCCTTTTTCCCTTTTCTAGCTTGAAACATATCCTTTGCCAAGACTGTCCCTCTTTTCTTTTTCAGTATTTAATGTCTATTCCATGCTACCCATCTGAGATTCATAAATCTCATGATAAACTTCGCAGCGTTCCAATAATTCTTCGTGAGTTCCATACCCTAACATCTCTCCATCTTCAAGAACAAGGATATGATCAGACTGCATAATAGAGCTTATCCTTTGAGCAATCAATATAATTGTGGTATCTTGATAATTATTACGAATTGCCTGACGAAGCATAGCATCCGTTTTATAATCAAGTGCGGAGGAAGAATCGTCAAGTATTAAAAACTTAGGATAATTTGCAAGAGCCCTTGAGATATATAATCTCTGCTTTTGACCTCCACTTAAGTTACCACCTTTGATTGCTGCTTCATAAGAAAAATCATTCTCTTTCTCCATGATAAAATCATAGGCACAAGCATCTTTTGATGCTGCTATTACCTGCTCCCTCGAAAGATTACGTCCAAAAGAAATATTCTCAAAGATGGTATCTGCAAAAATAATATCGTTCTGGAACGCTACACCAAAATTCTCTCTAAGTTCTCTTAATGGTATCGATCGTATGTCTTTTCCTTCAATGATAATCTGCCCCTCTGTAGCATCATAAAAACGCATCAATAACTGAATCAGTGTAGTTTTTCCACTACCAGTAGCACCAATAATTCCAAGACTTTCTCCCTTTTTTAACTGAAAACTTATATTCTTTAGGCTTAATTTTTCCTCATCATTTTCATAACTAAAGGATACATCATCAAATGCTAAATACTTTTCTTCCTGCTCTTTCGAAACTTCAACTGGAGTAACAATTAGCTCCTCGTTTGCATCTAAAACTTCTTTAAGACGTTTTGCAGATGCACTTGCTTTTGAATAGTTTATAAAAAGTCTGGTGACCATCATCATGGCATTTAATATCATCGTAAAATAGGATAAGAAAGCAACTATCTTACCTGGTTGTGTAACCCCTGAATTCACACGAAATGCACCAACAATGACTACGATAGCGAGTCCAATATTTAGCAATAAATTCATGATAGGACTTGAGAAAGCCATAATACTAGCTGCTTTAATTTCATTACTAATTACCTCATCATTTACGTGACGAAATCTCTGTTTTTCATATTCAGTTTTACTTAATGCCTTAATAACACGTATTCCGGAAATATTCTCTCGAAT
The DNA here is from genome assembly GCA_003526525.1 of Lachnoclostridium phytofermentans. GTDB lineage: Bacteria > Bacillota > Clostridia > Lachnospirales > Lachnospiraceae > Lachnoclostridium. Next base: position 4,165 of record DPVV01000602.1, read on the forward strand.
TGTTTGAACCATCTTATCTACTGATGCTTGTACCTTTGTATACAATGGGATACCCCTTTTAGAAATTAGGTAAACAAGCAAGCCTAGTAGTGGAAGAATTGCAATTAAGATAAGAGTTAATATGGGATCTAATGTTGCTGTTAATACAATACCACCAACTAGAATAATTGGTGCACGTACTCCCAATCGTTGCATCATTCCTATCACCTGATGCACATTATATGTATCCGTAGTCATTCTGGATATCAGAGATGGCACTGTAAATTTATCCACTTGTGCACCAGATAAGTTTGTGATACGTTCAAACGTATCATGCCTTATGGTCTCTACGCTATCTCTAGCTACTTTCGATGCCATCCGATTCGCAATAATATTTAACACTCTTGCTGCAATGGATAATAAAACCATAATTCCGCCCCATAACAGGATATACGATATTTTACCAAAAGGTATGACATCATCCAAGATATATGCTAATACCCATGGTAGACCTAAGTCGGCAAATGTTCCAGCAATTTTAATTATTAACCCAAAAATCATCTGCCTATAATAAGGTTTTAAGTAGTGAAATACTCTGTCCATGTTTACCTCCGTAATTGCGTATGTCTTTTGCGTTTCATGATTACTTGTGCTTTTGTTTATTAAATATATTTACTTCTTTTACATAATAACAGATGCTTTTTTATTCCCATAGTTACATTGTAATTGTTTTACATATTTGTTTAAAGTTTAAAAAGTAAAAATGCACCACAGAACTTTTCCATGGTGCAATCATATACTTTATTTATCTCCTCGAAACTCAATGGTACCATCCTCTGCATTCATACTATCCACAATTGCTAATGATTCCAAATGAATTCCCATTTCACGAATAATTTCACCACCAGATTGAAATCCTTTTTCAATTACGATACCTATTCCTTCAACCGAAGCACCAGAGCTAATTACAAGATCTATAAGACCTACTAAAGCGCAGCCATTTGCTAAGAAATCATCAATGATTAACACTCGATCCGTTGGTTTTAAAAACTTCTTTGATACTATAACATCATAAGTTTTCTTATGTGTAAACGACTCTATTTTTGTAGTAAACACTTCACCTTCAATGTTGATGCTTTGTGCTTTCTTTGCAAATACAACTGGAACATTAAAATACTGTGCCACAATACATGCGATACCAATACCGGATGCTTCTATCGTTAAAATCTTAGTAATTTTCTCTTTCTCAAATAATCTCTTAAATTCTTTTCCTATCTCATTGATTAACTCAATGTCCATCTGATGATTTAAGAAGGAATCCACTTTTAGTACATTACCTTGTTTTACGATACCATCTTTTCTTATTCTATCTTTTAATAACTGCATTTTAAAATCCTTTCCAACATCCTTATGTAATGTGTAACTTTTGTCGCACTCTTATATGATTATACACATTTATTTTCTTTTATTCAATTGATTTTTCTTCTAATCACATGGTAATATCATGATTTCGTCGTGATTATTATCGTATAAACACTATATCTGCTTCATAAAACAAGAAAAAGCACGCTTTGCG
>DPVV01000607.1 GCA_003526525.1 Lachnoclostridium phytofermentans
TCTTCCGATCTGATATTTAATGCATAATCAGGATATGGTAACCGGATGTATAAAAGCCCTTTATGGAGATTGGAATGATGCTCTAGATGGATTAGGGGTAAGTATGGATGGCTCCGAAGAATTCGGAAACGGTGTTTCTGTAATGGTAACCTTACAATTTTATCAAAATTTAAAAGATATGATTGAACTGTTAAGTTTGCTATCTTATGAGAAAACCCTTATGGAAGAATATGAAAAGGTCATGGAAATCATTGAAAAAGGTCTTAAAGAGCACGCAGTTATAAAAAACAAGGAGGGTGAGCAACGTATTGTTCACGGATGGGGGGATAAGAAGTCCTATTATGTCGGTAGTTTTTGCGATCCTGATAATGTTTCCAGACATGGTTTAACTTCAAATGCTTTTTGGGTTATCAGTGGAATGTATGAGAAGAATAAAAATATGAAAGAAACCATATTAAACGCTTTTTCTGCCTTAGATTCTCGCTTTGGTCTTAAAACCTTTGAGCCTTACTTCTTACCAGGAACACCAGGGGAAACCCGAGAAAAAGCACTAGGGGGAACCCAAGGAAAAACACTAGGGAAAACATTAGGGAAAACCCAAGGAGGAGCACTTGGGTTTGGACGTATTTATAAATTACCACCGGGAACCGCTGAGAATGGAGCAGCATATATCCATGCAAGTGCATTTGGAATTATGGCCTTGTTTATGATGGGAGAGGCAAAAGAAGCATGGGAACAGTTAATGAAAATACTTCCATTTACCCATGAGAAGGTATCCTGTTCTCCTTATGTTATGCCTAATTCTTACGGAGATAATGTAAAACTACATATCGACGGAGAATCTATGCAGGATTGGCAGACAGGTAGTTCAAATGTTGTGTTTAAGATAATTCTTAGATTTGTATTTGGATTTCAAGCAGAGTATCAGGGATTTTTTATTCAGCCGTCAAATTGGATTCCTTTTAAAAATTATCAAGTAGATATGATATACCAAGGAAAGTCATTATGCATTAGCTATGAGAATAATGGAGTAGGAAAACGTACCTTTTTAGTTAATGGTAAGCCTGGTGCGTCTGTATTTGATGAAGCTATGAACATAGAAAAATTATGGGTTGATAAAGAGAATCTGGAGGATGACATTAAGATTTGCATTGCAGATTAACATTATAAAAAAGGCTAGTATACCCAGTATATTTTAATTGAAATTGCAGGCTAATAACGGAAAATACAGAGATAATGGAAGGGTAAATTTTCCTTTCAAAGTTTAAGAGAGGCAGGACGTTTGAATGAAAATTCATTTTAAAGGCATAAGTAAAATGCAAACGGATGCAATTGAAGAAATAAAAGAACTTCTTGGGATTGAATTAGATACAAAAGGGATTTTGGTTACTGTCTTAAAAGGTAACAAGGATATAAGAATAAAAAAAGAATCATCAGGTTTTACCTTAGAGTATGGAAGAGAGCATCAATTTATCCGGGCAGTGGGACTTTTAGTGGAGAGTTTAAAAAACAATAAGGATCCCCAGCGGTTAGAATTACCTACTTATGAAAATCTTGGTATTATGATTGATTGCTCACGAAATGCAGTTCCAAAAAGAGAAGCTTTTTGTAGCATGGTAAAATATCTTGCTTTAATGGGATATTCTACAATTCAACTTTACATGGAGGATACGTTTGAAATTGATAAGTATCCTTATGCTGGTTACCTTAGAGGCAGATATTCCAAGAAAGAATTAAAAGAAATGGGTGAGTTTGCTGCCATCTTTGGAATAGAGGTAATTCCTGCAATCCAAACCCTTGCACATATGGATCAGGTTCTAAAGTGGGGTGCAATGGAGGAATTAAGGGATGTAGGAGATATATTTCTCATTGATAGTGAAAAGACCTACGAATATATTGAAGAGATGATTAAGACCATGTCTGAATGCTTTGTGTCGAAACGAATTAATATTGGAATGGACGAAGCAGATATGATTGGTCTGGGAAAATATTTAGACAATCATGGATATGTAAACCGGATGGACCTTATGATAAAGCACATGAATAGGGTAGTTGAAATTACCGAAAAATATGGTCTGGAGCCGATGATGTGGAGCGACATGATATTTAGACTTTTAAACAAAGGTGAATATTATGCAGTTGACAGTGTTTTTGAACAGGATATGATAAAGAATATTCCTGATAATCTGTCTTTCGTGTATTGGGATTATTATTCGGAAGAGAAGGAAACATATGACGCTATGATAGAGAAACACCTGGAGTTTAGTTCTAATATTATATTTGCTGGAGGGGCATGGAGATGGAGTGGATATTCTCCTAACAGTCATTTTAGTGAGAAAGTTGGAAGAAGTGCCCATGAAAGCTGTAAGGGAAAAGGAATTAAAGAAGTGTTAATTACCTTATGGGGAGATAATGGGTCGGAATGTTCTTTGTTTTCTATTTTGCCTACTTTGGTCATGTGGGCAGAGCTTTGCTATAGTGATAATAGTAATAGCATTCATATGGAGGAAAGATTTAAGGCTTGTATTGGTATGGAATATGAGGATTTTATGAATCTGGACCTTTTAATGCTGACTCCAGATAACGAAGGTTATGGCAGAAGAGTTCTAAATCCTCCAAAATATATTTTCTATCAGGACATATTGCTTGGTCTTTTTGATAAGCATATTGATGGAGAATCTTATAGCGAGCACTTTCATCTCTGTGCGGAGAGCTTTCATGTTATGAGAAAAAGAAATGGAAAATTTAACTATATTTTTGAAACTCAATATCAAATGGCTAAAATTTTAGAACTAAAGTGTGATGCAGGAATTAAGATAAGGCAAGCTTATAAAAAGGGAGATAGAGAAACTTTAGAGGTTTATTCAAAAACATTACTTCCTAAGCTTATAGAAGATATAAAGGAATTTCTAACTGTTTTTCATGTGCAATGGTTAAGAGAAAATAAAGTGTTTGGCCTTGACAATATTGACTTGCGTATTGGTGGATTGATACAACGTGTTTCTACTGCTAGATTAAGGATTGAACAATTTTTAAATCATGATATTGAAAGAATTGATGAATTGGAGGAAGAATTACTTACCTTTGCAGGAGAAGAAGGCGGTCCGACTCGCGTTTCTTATTGGCATTACATGGTTACTCCATCAATACTTAGTCATATTTAAACCTTATGAATGGTTTATGAAAAAACTACGAAGACCTATGATGTCATTATCTCAGCGAAGAAAAAATAATTTATAAAATGGAACACCAAAGGCATCGGAATGAAAAATCCGATGCTTTTGGTGTTTTTGAGTCAAAAACAGCTTAATCGATTTGTGGATTTAAATCATGTTTTAAATATTGCCCTCATAGTGCATGGAGTATGGCATTAAAACCTGATTACAGATATCGATATTCATAATCATCCATCGTAAAAAGCGTTAAAATTTTTAAAATATCACTAGAATCTTTCACAAGTGATCTTTAAATTTTAAATAATTTGCATAATTTACTTGTATCT
>DPVV01000268.1:0-2690 GCA_003526525.1 Lachnoclostridium phytofermentans
TATGATTCATTTTATGAATAATATGGTACTCCATCAAACCCTCCTTATATTATAGGAATTTTTCTTCTTTTTTTTGTATTTAACTAAAACACCTTAAAAATATATTTTATCTATAAAAATATGGCCTGACTTTTAATCATAAGCCGGCCATACTTTTTTCGCTTTAATCTGCTATTAAGCTAATAACAGATTAAATTAATCGCATATTAAACTAATCGCATATTATGTTATTTCGTTCCGTCTAATAAAATGTATCTATTCTTGTAGAGGTAATCTAATAGGGATATTACAGTTAAGCCAAATGCTAACCATAAGAATATCTGCTCTAGCACATTAAACATCAGTAAATTGGAATCTAAGATAAACAAGATACACATAATCATCTGTGTAACTGTCTTAAATTTACCCCAATAACTTGCTGCAATAACTAGCCCATTATCGGAAGCAACCAAACGAAAACCACTGATAATAAACTCTCTCGCAATGATAACGATAACTACCCAAGCTGGTACTGTCTGGAATTCCACGAAACAAATTAATGCGGAGCAGACTAAGAGTTTATCCGCCAAAGGGTCCATAAATTTACCAAAGTTCGTTACAAGATTATATTTTCTAGCCAGATAACCGTCTATAAAATCAGTGGTACTTGCAATTATAAATACGGCTAAGGCAAAATATTTACCATATGGTATTCCTGGCCATAACATCAGTATTAAAAATACCGGTATCAAAATGACCCTAAATATTGTAATCTTATTTGGCAGATTCATAATTTCCTCCTTAAGCCTACTCGGCTGTCCCTATTAAATCATATTCTTTTGCTTCAGTTACTGTAACCTCCACAAACTCACCAGACATAAGTTCATCCTTGGTGTGTACAAATATATATCCATCAATATTCGGAGCGTCCATATAGGTTCTTCCAATGAAAATTCCTTCTTCTACAAGTTTTCCTTCGATCATAACCTTTAATTTACGTCCAACCATTGATTCCGCTCTTTCAAAAGCAATACCCTGTTGAATTTCCATCAGTTCTTTTTGACGAGCTACTTTTACCTTCTTAGTAATCTGATCTTTCATCTTCGCTGCTGGTGTATTCTCTTCTTTTGAATAAGTAAATACTCCTAGACGTTCAAATCTCATCTTACGAACAAAATCTTTTAAAATCTCATGGTCTTCCTCAGTTTCTCCAGGGAAACCTGTGATTAAAGAAGTTCTTAGCGCGATATCTGGAATTTCATTACGAAGTTTTGTAATCAATGTTACTAATTCCTCATTATTCGTTCTACGTCCCATGCGTTTTAGTATATCATCGGAAGCATGCTGAATTGGGATATCAAGATAATGACAGATTTTAGGTTCTGACTTGATTACATCAATTAGCTCGTCATTAATCTCTTCTGGGTAACAGTATTGAATTCGTATCCAATCAATACCATCAATTGCACAAAGCTTACGTAAAAGTTCAGGAAGCATTTTCTTTCCATATATATCTACACCATAAACTGTAGTTTCTTGCGCTATTAGGATTAATTCCTTCACTCCACCTTCCGAAAGAAACTTCGCTTCTTCAACCAAACGTTCCATTGGAACGCTACGATAATCTCCACGGATTTTCGGAATGATACAATACGTACAGTGCTTATCGCACCCTTCTGCAATTTTTAAGAAGGAATAATAACCTCCAGTTGTATTAACACGGTTTGTTTTAATCTCCGATAAGTAATCGATATCTTTGAAAGATTCTGCTCTTTCTCCACCTAATACCTTATCAATTACCTCTGTAATAGCATCATAACTTGTAGTTCCAAGTAATGCATCAACCTCTGGTATCTCTGCTAAGATATCATCCTTGTAACGCTGGGCAAGACAGCCTGTAACGATAAGTCCTTTTAAGCTGCCACTTTTCTTATATTCTGCCATTTCAAGAATAGTATTAATACTTTCTTCTTTTGCATCATGGATAAAGCAGCATGTATTTACTACAATGATATCTGCTTCACTTTCATCGTTGGTTAGTCCAAAGCCACGGTCTCTAATTAATCCTAGCATTACCTCGCTGTCAACTAAATTCTTGTCACAACCAAGTGAGATAAAAAATATTTTCATTCTATAAAACCTTTCTAATCCTTTTCTTATATAAAATCGTTACCATATTTTACAACCATTATTCATAACGATTCCTTGCATACAAAATTTAGGTAATCTTAGTTGCTTTTCCTTTCGATTCCCTAAATATAGATTTCATATACATATGTTTTCTCCATTACAAATTATTGTAACAGTTTTTAATGGAAATTCAATTAGTAAATGAAATATTTTTGTATTTTTATAGTTTCTTTATATTTGGAACTTTTTCGCCCCGTAAACACAGTTGTTCATAAGCATAGCAATTGTCATTGGGCCAACCCCTCCAGGAACAGGAGTGATCGCACTTACTTTATCAACAACATCATCGTAGTCTACATCTCCACATAACTTATTGTTTTCATCGCGATGCATGCCTACATCAATCACTACAGCTCCATCTTTCACATATTCTTTTGTAAGAAATCTTGGTTTTCCAATTGCAACCACTAAGATATCTGCTCTTTTGGTAATCTCGGATAAATTCTTAGTTTTAGAGTGGCAAATTGTCACAGTTCCATTTTCACGAAGCAAAAGAAGTGCCATCGGCTTACCAACAATAT
>DPVV01000268.1:2848-6175 GCA_003526525.1 Lachnoclostridium phytofermentans
TTACCAACAATATTACTTCTTCCAAGAACAACGCACTCTTTCCCTTCAATTTCGATTCCAGAGCGTTTTAATAACTGTATAATTCCAGCAGGAGTACAAGAAAGATACCCTGCCTGCCCAATACTTAGAGCTCCAACGCTTTCTGGATGAAAACCATCGACATCCTTCTTTGGGTCAATCGTTTTAATGACCTTATTCTCCTCAATGTGGTCTGGTAATGGTAATTGAACTAAGATACCTGTAACATCATCTCTATCGTTAAGGTCTTTTATTAAGTTTAATAATTCTTGCTCTGTAGTCTCTAAAGGAAGCTCATAAGCTAAGGAACGAATACCACAATATTCGCAAGCTTTCTTTTTATTACCGACATATACAGTAGATGCAGGATCTGTTCCAACTTGAATCACTGCCAAAGTAACTTCTTTCCCTCGATTTTTTATTTCAGAAACTTCAGCTTTTAATTCATCTTTGATTTCTCCAGAAATTCTTTTCCCATCAATTATCATTGCCATGGCACTCTCTCCTCTCGAAAATAAACCTATTCATTTATTCTTCTTTGGTGCTTTCTATTGTATTATACTTTAAAACATCATAAACATGACATCTGACCTGATCTCATAAATATGACATCTGTCACGACTTATAAACTTAACTTCTGCCACGACATCACAAACACATAGCTTCTGATACAATATCATAAAACTTAACATCTGCCACGACATCATAAACATAACTTCTGCCATAAAAATTACATCATAGGGGCTAATAACCTTAGGATAGATTGAACTACCCTCATGGGAAGTTTTCGTTTAATTTTATCCTCTGTCATCTGGATGCTTTGATTCATTGTTTTAATAAAGTCTTCTTTAATATCGTAAATCGTATTATTACGATACATATAAACTCCACATTCAAAATGAAGATATAAGCTGCGGTAATCCATATTAATTGTTCCTACCGTAGCAATTTCGTCATCGCAAACAAAACTTTTCGCATGTAAAAAGCCAGGTTCGAATTGATACACTTTAATTCCAGCTTTAACAAGTTGTACATAATAGGACTGTGTAACGGCAAAAACTAATTTTTTATCCGGAATATTTGGCGTAATGATGCGTATATCGACTCCTCGTTTACTTGCTAAACATAGTGCGGTCATCATTTCATTATCAATAATCAAATATGGCGTACAGATATAAACATAATCCTGAGCCATATTAATGATGTTTAGGTACACATTCTCTCCAACGCTTTCTTCATCTAGCGGAGAATCCGCATAAGGTTGAACAAACCCTAAGGAATCGTTTTTATTTTCTTTGTCTAGGATTTCTTGATAAAGAGATAATTCCGGAGTAAAGTTTCCTAAGGTATCATTTGATAAGTAAAATGCATCCCAAGTAGTAAGAAACATTGTCGTTAAACTACATACTGCATCGCCTATCAAACGTACTCCTGTATCTTTCCAATACCCGAAACGATCCTTCTCATTAATATACTCATCTGCCAAATTTATCCCGCCAGTAAATCCAATGGTACCGTCAATCACCATAATCTTACGATGATCTCGGTGATTCATTACCGCTGAAAATATAGGTTTCACAGGATTGAATGCAACACATTTTATATTGTATTTTGCTAATTCTTCTCCATACTTATATGGAAGTAAAGTTAAGCAACCAAAGTCATCATAAATCAAACGAACATCGACTCCAGACATTGCTTTTTCTTTTAAAATCTCAAGGATTTCATTCCACATACGGCCTTCCCCAATGATAAAATACTCTACAAAAATAAACTTCTTGGCACTTCGTAAGGCTTCTAACATGTCAGGAAAGTTTTCTTCGCCGCTTTCGTAGTATTTCACATTCGTATTTCCATAAACCGGATAGCCAGAATAATTTACGATATATCCTACCTGTCCTCGTACTTTTTTGTCAAGACCTTCTATGGTGCTTAATATCTCTTCATCTTGTTTTATTTCTTTTGAAAATCTCTTCCACGAAGCATCAATCTGTGTGCGCATTCGCCTTGCAGGTTTTTTCCCTCCAAGCATTGCATACAATAATCCTCCAAAAATCGGAAATATAAGGATTGTTATACTCCATGCAAGCTTATATGCAGGATTATCGTTCCGATTAATCACTAAGATTAAAGCAATAAAACTCATCGCCTGAAGAACAATCTGTATCCACCATGATTCACTAGTTAAATTAAGCATAAACGTAATGAACCATATCGACTGTATTAAAATTAATACGCTAACAATAAAGATTCTACTTAATAATAATTTCTTAATTTTTCTCAATCAATCGCCTCCATCGTATCCCCTCATAAGCATTCCCCACTTCGAAATATTATAGAGCATTCTATAGAAACATTCAATAAAATTTAGAAAGTACGATTCGTAAATTTAGAAAGTTCGATTTGCGAACTTTTCATGGACAAAAAAATCAGAGCATACTCTTGATTTGTCCCCAAATACATAGAACTATACTCTGATTAATTTAATATTTGATTCTAATTATTTGTTTTTAATTATTTGTTTTTAACACTTGCTTTTAATTATTTGTTTTAATACTTGCTTTTAATTATTTATTAATTTACATTTTATTATTTGACTTTTATCATTAACTTTTATTATTTGATATATTATACAATTTAGTTTCTATAATAATTGATTAAACAACCTTTTAGGATAATATCACGTTCATCATCCGTTAATTCACCAAGAGTAAGAGTAAATTCCTTCATTCCCTCATTTACAACATAAGCTTTGATCTCGTTTTCTCTATTCTCTATCGCTTTTTTAATATCCTTAACAAATAAGTAATCGCCATTCTTAAATGGGATTTCTTCTTTCCATAAGAATGGAAGCATACCCCAATTAATCAAATTACTACGATATCTCTTTGTAGCATATTCTTTTGCAATATTAGCAAGACCTCCGAGTACTTTTTGACAGCTTGCTGCTTGCTCTCTTGCTGATCCGTCTCCTGGTTTAACGGCATAAATCACGCTACCAATCTCCGTTTTCTTTGGGTCTACTAAAAACTTCTGATTGATCTTCGTAAATACCTCTTTAATCTCAGAATTTGCTTTGTAGATATCCTCAACAGAATCAGCGGTTTGTCTTGCTTTCTCTGCAAGCTGAATTTCTTTTGCACGACCTACATAAGCTGGATCTTTTCTTGATAACGTAAATTCAGCTAATCCTAAAGGATTGGAACGGTAAGAGGAAGTTTCACCTGATGGAATTAATTCATCGGTTGTAGTTACAGGGTCATGTATCACGGAAACTACCTTTAAAACTAAGTCATCGGTAAGACTTGC
>DPVV01000511.1 GCA_003526525.1 Lachnoclostridium phytofermentans
AAGTATCCTTCTCCTGCTTGTGTTTCATTATATTTTTCATCTTTCAAGGTAAAATTTTTGCTGTTGGTAGTATAAGTATATTTGGCATCGGGTATACGATTTTCAATATAACAAAGAGGTTCTGCAACCCAACTTCCAAATTTACCAGAGCCTAGTACCAGACCACTGACTTGTTTCGTTGGTTTAAGAGTCGCATTCTTTACGATAACTTTACACTTACCTAATGTAGTAGTTTGACCATCTAAAGTCTGCTTGCAGGTAATGTATACAGTACCTTTTTTTACACCTGTAAGATATGCTTTTGATCCACTTTTCTTAACAGTTACAATATCTTTGTTACTGGATGTAAATGAGTATTGAGCATCTTCTAATGGATTCTTTACAGATATTGCATACTTATCATCGGTTTTATTATAAATGAATCCTCTTCCGTATGTTCCAATTCCTATTGTGATTTCAGAAACACTTAATTCCGGCTTTGCTTGTTCAGCTTTTGCTAGTACACTGGTGAATAACATAGAAAACATAAGCATCATACAAATCGTTAATAACTTAAATGCCTTTTTCCTTTGTTGCATTATATAGTTCCCCCTTGGTAAGATTATAATTACCAATATATCTCAATTTTTATTGTTAGTCAATAAATAAAGCGACCTATAGGAACATAATATTGCATAAATCGACAATTGATTCAAACTAATTTAAATTCTTGGGATGAGGTGTAAAATTATATCGTCAACTTAGAAAGCTAAGTCTAGGACTCCACCTTGAATTGGTCAATTGTTGACACCACCTCGTCCATACAAACTGCAAATCTTCTTAGCTTATCCGCAATTTTTTTACGCCTATCCCTATCCTGCAGGGCATCCAGCGTCACATTAAATCCACCGCCCAAAGCTTCTAAATCCGCACCATTATCATTATTCCAATATCGCCCCATTTGCTCGTACAGCGCAATCATATCCTGAATAAAGATTAAATCTGGATTAAGAGCCAGCGCCTTCTCCAAAAAAACCTTGATAACACTGCTGTTAGTGGCAAGACAGCATACATAAGCCGTATGCATCCCCCAGTCGTCAAAGTCTTCTGGCATAATCTGCTCAAATAAGCCCTCATCTATGCTTTTTGCCCATGTACAGAATGCTTTTGCACCAAAACAGTAGTTTTCATTTTCAAAAGTGAGTAATTGCGGTAAAGATAAAATCCTCTCTCGATAAATTCCTGCTAAATCCTTTTTTTCCTCTTTTTTACCGATAAACAGCCATCCATGGCAATGCTGACCCTCTTCCTTATATCCTTTTGGTAGTAAATCCTCCACAGAGATATAATCGGGTTCTGTTCCGTCACCGCCCATATAGAGCAAGGTTTTTCCATAATCCGCATAGCCAACGAGTACACCCCAACTAGGACGGTTGTGCGGATTGTTGCCGTAATCATTCAAAATCACAGGCAGACCCTTGTCGATATACGCCATCAGCATCTGTACATACATTTCACGGTTGCTTAAAATTTGTTTCAAAGGAACAAAAGTGCTGGCATAATCACACCTAGCAAAAATCGACTCAATAAAATGATGGTTATCTTTTTCGCTGAGACAGTAATCGACTACACCATTCCCTCTGAAGTGATTTTTGGAGAAAACCTGCGTAAAATTCTCCCCTGTCAGACCTGCAAAAAAACTGTAATCAAGCTCATTTTGGCCTAAGCATTCCATCAAATAAGCAGCACAGCCGTTGAACCAATAATTTTCACCATATTCAGGGTGGACAATTTGTCTTAAATTCGGTAGAACATTATTACTTTGCTTTACATTCATGCATAATACCCCTTGCTTTATATTTATTTTTGGAGTAGTTTTGAGTTGCGCAATTTTAATAGAGCGAAACAGCTTCTTTCCCTGCCCGTTAGTACCGATGATTATCGTCTGAGGTGCTTGCAAATGTAAATCCATTTCCATGTAAGGAAAGTTTATACCGCAAAAGCGAACCTCGCCATTTAAAATGACCGCAAAATGCTTTTCGCCAACCATCCATGTTAGTTTATTATATTGGTCGTGTGGAATATCTCCGATATGGGAATACAATAATTCATTACCTAACACAGGTTGCCGGAAGGTGATTGCATGTTTTTTCAGTGCTTCTTCAGCATAGTTTTCAGCATTCATCGTGTAGGTGCAACTTCCGTGGGAAAACCACAAACTCCCTTCGGTAGTTCCCCAAAGGAATTCTTCGCTTTTCTTTTCTGATAAAAATTCAATATCAATGCGAAAAGGCAACCTAACAGCTACATTCGTATCAAGCTTTCTTTCAGAAATCCATGCTATAAACTCTGCCTCACCATTCTCCAAAACCTGATAATGCGGATAGTAAATCGGAGTGACTTTATGAAAATCCACGTCATATTCACGTAAAACAGGGTTAGACTTTTTTATTTCTTCAAAGGTTATATCGTGGATTTGTTCAAAATTAACGTAATCCGAAAAGTCCGGCTTGCGCTCCTTTACAGGTAGATAACTATTCACCCGTTCGCGCTTG
>DPVV01000067.1 GCA_003526525.1 Lachnoclostridium phytofermentans
CAAAATAACTCAAACCATCAATTAGTGCAGCTTCTTCGATTTCTGTCGGAAGTGATTTAAAGAAATTAATTAATATGATTAAATTAAATTGGCTGATAGCAAATGGTAGTAACATTGCAAATCTTGTTCCTGTTAACCCTAAACTGGATATCAGTAAATAATTCGGAATCAATCCTCCAGAGAAAAACATGGAGAATACAACGATTTTCATTGCTATTTTTTGACCCCAAAGATTTGGTTTTGACAATGGGTAAGCAAAAAGTGTTGTCATAATTAGGGATATTAAAGTTCCAACCCCTGTGTAAAAAATTGTATTCCCATAAGCCCTAAAGAAATTTGGATATGTAAATATTTGCTGATAAGCTTTAAAATTAATCCCGATAGGGATAAGGGAAACTTTATTATTTACGATTGCCTTTGGATCAGAAAGTGATACCGCAAGCATATAGATAAATGGCACTAAGCATGCTAAGAGCACAAAAATCATGATGATGTAGATAATTGCGTCGAATATGATATTGCCTTTTGTACGATATTTTTTCACAAGGCACCTCCTAATAGATTCCATCTCCGGTAAACTTCTTACTTAAGGTATTGGAAGTAGAAACTAAAACAACTCCAATAATTCCACTAAACAATCCTATCGCTGTCGCATAGGAATAATTCTGATTGGAAAGACCTGTACGATATACTAAGGTATCAATAATATCACTGACACTAGAATTCGAAGGAGTATACATTAATAACACCTTTTCAAACCCAAGACTTAGCATACGTCCAACATTTAAGATAAGCATTACCATGATGGTAGGTAAAATGGAAGGAATCGTTACATGTATAATCTGCTTTAAACGGTTTGCTCCATCAATCTGAGCTGCTTCAAACAAGTCAGCACTAATTCCAGTAATCGCTGCTAAGTAAATGATTGCAGTCCATCCAGTAAATTGCCAAGTATCCGTAAGTACATAAAGCCACCTAAAATACTGTGGTTCATTCATAAAATAAATTGGTTCCATTCCAAACACATTCTGTAAAAACAGATTTAATAGTCCGGAACTAGGAGAAAGTAATTCTCCCAAGATTGCGAAAACAACAACTGTTGATATGAATCTAGGCATATAGGAAACAGTCTGTACAACTTTCTTAAACCTTACATGTCTCACTTCATTTAAAAGAATAGCAAAAATAATCGGAATCGGAAAATTAATAATCAGGTTCATAAACGATATTATAAATGTATTACGAAAAGCTCTCCAAAAAGCGGGATCCTTCATAAATCTTTCAAAATATTTAAATCCAACCCAGCTAACCCCATAAGGTCCCTTACCAGGACTATAACGACGGAATGCCAGAATATTACCGAACATCGGTACATACTTGAATACGATAAAATATACGATCGGCAAAGCCATCATCGCATAAAGCTGCCAGTAACGACGAAAATGTCTTTGTTTACTGCCTCTTAGCTTAGGTACTTGCACTTGCTCGCTTTTCTTTTTCTCTAAGGACATATTAAACCTCCCATACTTTTTATAAAAGGCTACCCTTAAGTTTAAAGGGTAGCCTCAGTATTATGAAAGCTTAGTTAAGATTATCATTATAAATCTTACAGAATTCGTCAATTTTTAATGTTTTCATCTCATTTACATAAGCATCCCAATCATTTGCTACACTCTTCTTACCAGTTATAAATGCGTCTGTCCATACACTGAAGGTATCAAATAATGGAGTTTGCAAAACGCCCGCATCTTCTGCTTTCATATCATCAAATAATGGTGTTGGAGGTACCTGTTGAATAACATCTCCCATAGCAGCAACTTCTTTATTGATACGTGCATAATTCTCATCATATTTTGTCATTTCACGTTCATTAACCCATACTAATTGGGTAACATCAGAACCACAGCCGTATTTTACTTGGAGAGTCTTGTAAACACCTTCTGCTGAATTTACTAATTCATCAGAGTATTTGATTTTTCCATTTTCTTCTGTATATGTAACGCCTTCTACTCCTAAGCACCATAACTTAGCACCTTCTTCGGAGAAGAATACTTCATCAATTGTTCTAACAACTCTTTCAAAGTCTTTTCTTTGTGCAGTAGCTGCTGGGAACATAATACCGGAACCAGTACGGTTCTTTTGCTGATGATGAGCACCAGCAGGTCCTTCTAATGATGGGTACATCTGTAATTTAAAGCCTGCTATTTCAGAAGAAGCAGTTACGCCACCAATCTGATCATAGTATGCATAGGTAGCCATAGCTTTTCCGCTTGCCATCTTTTGAGACCATTTATCTCCATCAATTGGATCTGCCATTTCAGGATCAAGTAAACCTTCTGCGTAAAGTTTTGCAAGGTAGCTAATATATTGTTTATAGCCATCACTGATAGCTCCTTCAAAATATTCACCCTTTTCATAATCCCAACTTAAGGTATTACTTCCACCAGCACCGTTCTTACCTAAACTAACGCCAAAGGATGGCATTGTCATACGGTATAATACACGAGGACCAGCTAAGATAGTTAAAGGATAAGAATCAGGATTCTTTGCTTTGTATGCCTTTAAGATATTATATAAATCATCAAATGTCTTAGGTACAGCCAATCCTTCTGCCTCTAAGAAATCCTCTCTTAAAATAAGTCCACCATCATAGAAAGGAACGTCAAATAAGCCAGGCATATAATAACGTTTTCCGTCTGCTAGATTCAATAAGTTCATAGCGCCAGTTAAACCAAACTCTTCTACACGAGCATTAAAGTTAGGTGTATAATCAGAATAATCGCTGATTGGTACTAGAGCACCATTTAGAGCTAGAGACGCATTCTCTCCCTGTGTTGACTGATAAAGAATGACATCTGGAGCGTTATTCCCGGTATTTAATGTTAAGGATACTTTCGTTTGATAATCTGCAATTGGAATTACTTCGAAATCGAAATCAACATTAAATCTCTTCTCAGCTTCCTTTACTACAAGCCAATCTTCTTTAAATGGTAAGGTTGCATTATCAGAGTAAAAAATCTTGATTTTAACAGGTTCTTGTTTTTCAGGTTCTTTGGTTGGTTCTTGTTTTTCAGGCTCTTTTGCACCGCTTGTTGCTTCATTTACGGGATCTTTTGTTCCTGTTTCAGTTGATCCATTTTTCTTACCACATGCTGCAAGCGAACTTACCACCATGGTCAGAATCAACAGTAATGTTACCATCTTTTTCATAGTAAAATCCTCCTCCAAATTTTTAATACCATCGTTGTTCAGAAATGAAAAGTGGGAAAATTCCTTTTATTTTCACACTACCTTCCTGAATTATGATAATAAGATACATAAATTAGATCGTTCCCATGTGAAGCTTTAGAATTTCTTAGGCGGCGTCTTTTGGCGCTTTAGAAATTCTCTTCACACTTAC
>DPVV01000154.1 GCA_003526525.1 Lachnoclostridium phytofermentans
GTAAGGAGCCATCATAAGGTAGGAAGTTTTACTTTTGACGATTCGCTTTCTTAATGTCGATTTCTTTCTTACTTCAATTAATATGTCTTGCTGGTTCTTAGCCAAAATATCCCCTCCTTATCCTTAGTCATTTGCCAATGGCATATGAAATTCTTTTCTCTTGTAATTGATTTCATCATTAATATAGATGATATTATCCATTAGACATTCTCTTGCTGATGCAGAATCCGTATTCGTCGTAACCTTATAGAATGCATTGTCAATATTTCTCCAAGTAAAGTAACCACCCGGTACCTGACGTGTACCTACAACTCTTTCAAACTGTTTCTTTAAGGCAGTATAATCTGCTGATGGCCATGGAAGTCTTTCAAATGCTTCCTTATTCGCGGTTGCTACACGTGCAGAAGCTCCCATTAAGCTTTCCATCTCTTTTCCATAAAGAGTTTGTATCTCCGCGCTAGTCCACCATTTTATAAATTCCCAGGAGTCCTCTTTATATTTTGACGCCTCCATAATAACGCAGGCAGAACCAACACTAGCTACATTTCGATTAATTGTCCCGTCCTCTTTCCTCATACCAGGGACCGGTGCAAATCCCCACAGCCCTTTGATGTCGGGAGCAGAAACCTGAAAATTATTATAAACAGAATAATCCGCTATAATAATTGGACATTCCCCAGTACGGAATCGGTCCTCAACACTGGTAACTTTATCGAGTTTATACTCTGTGTATAGACTACAATACTCTTTAAAAGCGTTGATACCTTCATCGCTATCTAATGCAGATTTTGTTGCATCTTCGTTATAATACTGGCCACCGAACTGATTTAGTAGCATCAAGAAATTAAGTTCATTTGGCAACATACCAAACTCCATCTGATTCTTAGCAAGTACTGACATGATAACTTTCACATCATCCCAAGTTTGTGGTAAGGTAAGTCCTAACTCTTTTAGGATATCTTTTCGATAAAACATCATTGGAAACGTTTGTGTCTCCGGAAGGGCAAAGGTATGGTTTTGATAGGTAAACGGAACCATAGCACTATCAAAAAAGCGCTCTCTAACTTCTTTTAAGTCACTAAACTGGCTTAAGTCAGCAACTGCATTACGAAGTCCATAATTCATAGGCATATCATTCGAACTTTGGATGGCACTATTGTAGGTCGGATTTGATATATTAAGCTGAATAGCAACATCGGGTCCTTGACCAGCAAGCGTTGCTTGAAGTAATGTTCCCATATCTACGAGCATCACATTTACGTTAATTCCTGTTCTTTTCGTAAATGTCTCGTCAATCAGAGATTTGATAACATTTGCTTGGTCCCGTCCCGTACCAACCCATAACGTAATGGTATGGGTTTCTTTTCCTTTCTCAGAAACATTGCCAATACGGTTGTAATCAATGATGAAGGAATAAAAAAGTCTACAAATCTCGTACCATAATTTTGACCAAAAAGAACTTCTAGATATATTCGCATCCACATTTGGCGAATAGATATAAATATCATCTAATTGTAAAGGCTGTGAAACTGCACCTGATAACCAAGTACCTACAGCGCGAACGTTTATTTTATAAGAAGTAACAACCTTTTTAAAATACTCCTGGTCTTTTATTAAGTCTTCTAACTGATCACGCATTGTTACTAAAACAGCTTCTTTATCGCTACTTCCTCCTGCTACCTCACGTAAATGTTTGATTGAGGAATCGAGTTGATTATGTACGTCGATAAGTTCTGCTTCTAACTCCGGTAATTTTGCCTCAATCTGATAATCACTATAAATATCTGGTTTCACACCCGTAATACGGATTATCTTTCGATAGATGGCGTTTAATTTTGATAAGGATTCTTGAACCTCCCCGATGATACTGGAGAATTCACCTAATACGTTCTGCATACGAAGGGTATGACTTCCTGCTTCTAAATAAATCTTATATGCTTCCTTATTTTCATCCATTAAGGAATCAAATCTCCAATTGGATTGATATCGGAAGCCATAATCACTTAATTCATTAAACAAAACTTTACCGTCAATTGTAATTTTTCGCGAAACATAGATACCTCTTACGAAATTTTGTTTCGTAAAGAACCCAATATTGTAATAACCGGTCTCTGGAACCTCAAAATCCCATTCCATCCACTGACCTGTCAAACGCCAGGAATTGCCTCAAATCGTGTTGTTTAGCAGTTCTTTTGTGCTAGAAGGATAAACTGCTGGGGAGGATTGGTCTTGTTTTGGGTACAACATTTGGGAAGACGTTTTCGTAACAGATTCTGCTTCGACCCTTACAAGGATGCCTGACGTATCCTTTGCATTCATCCCATCCCATTCTGCTTTTTTAGTTTTATAATCTACTACTTCAGTTGTATTATTTAAGGTAATACGTCGAAGTAACATCGGCTCTCTTAAAGAAAGCATTGAAATTTTATGTACTCCTTCGGTAAAATACACCGAAAGATGATTGATAACATAACCATTGCTATCATATAAGTAACTTGTAATCCATTCTGGTGTTTCATAAAGCGTCGGCTTTAAATCATTTCCTTGATTATCTTTTTCCCACTTTTTAGTCATAATTCCATCTTTATTAAGGTAGAATTCTGTTATGTTGTTTGACCAGACTCTGGAGAATTCAACAAGTGCCAACTCATCATAGGGAAGTTCTCCATCAATAAAGAAGCTCCTTTGTATTTCAGAATTCTTTCCCTCGATTGGATAATAAGTTAAAGAAATATCATAAAAACCTGCATTTTTTATATCTACTTCATATTCAATGAAACCTGTTTCTGAAATTATTACTGAGGTTCCATCCATTCTTTCATAATCAATCAATTCTTTTGGTTTTACTGCTATTTCCTTCCCGTTTGAATCTAGTTCACCCTCTGTATAATAGACATAGTCTTTTGCTTCTATCCTATACTCATCCGAAGGTTTCACATTGTCAAAACCTTCCTTGTAGATGGTGTATCGTTTTATAGATTTGTCGACGGAGTAGGATCCAACGATTTCTTCGTAATCTGCCGTTGTTTTATTTTCAGCAGCTGAAACCGTCTTTCCACTCTGAATTGGTGTAAATAACATGGTCGCTGCCAGAAAAAATGATAAAGTACTTCGTAACCTCTGTCTTCTTACCATATTTCCCATCATTCCTACGTTTGCATATTGTCTTGCTTTCGAAACAATGCATATCATCAAATTTGTCAATGTAGCACATACACAAACTGCAAGAGTTGATAATTTATCCTTCACTCTTTTCTCTTTTTTATAATTCATAATACCAAGCATCCTCCCCTTCCTGTGGTTTTGGCGTATATATTTTTAAGATACGCTCTAATAGAAATGTGGATAAGTAGCACCATCCTCCAGGGAGTATAAGCCAGAATGGCAATGGCAACACCAATAGCAGAAATCCGCAAAATATCGTTCCGGTAATCAGAAAAGTGGTATATGGTAAATGTCTAAATTCCATGAGTAAGGTCATCTTGAATATACTACTTAATTTTAATTGAAACCTAGACAGTACCGGGAAGACGTAGGTTATAAATCCTATTAACAAGAGAATAAGTGCATCATAAATAATAATGATTGTAAGAGAATATGTATTTCCCCCTTTTGTAACATACTCTCTATTCATATAAAATAAAGCTCCAATCATGATTAAGAGGATTGTTATGAAACCACCTGGTAATAATGTTCTTTTAAAAGATCTGAAAAACTCTTTTGATGGATAACTTCTTTCTTTTCGAACAGTTTTCACCATTGCATAATAGAATGATGTGATTGAGCTTCCAATTGTTATAATAGGAATGCAGCATAGAATACACAATACATTCAACATAATGATATGACCTATCTTTGTCATCGTTGTAATAATTTTTCCATCAGAGCTTAACCATTCTATCATGGCTAAATCACCTCTCTCATAGTAATTTTCCATACAATCCATGATTAATACTATCTATTCATGAATGGACATTACATTATAGATATCCTACTTATTCATGAACCTCATAATTCTTTAAGTCTGGAAGTTTATCTAATGTTACTACACTATCATGGGCATAGACCTTCTTAACCATATACTCTTCTGTATACTGTTCCGACAGCCAATTAATCAAAGCAGATTTTGTTACAAATTCTCCACCCCATGTTGCAAAAAATCCCCACATTGCACCATCCCGAATTGCTAAATCTGGATCAAACAGACATCCATTTTCAGATAATACAATCATCTTCTTTGCTTTCGTATATTTCAAAGCTCCTAAATATTTATTAATCTGAGAGGTATAAACTTTTTCACCAGGATAAATATCCTCACCGATCAGATCAACATATTCATCTCCCGGATACCATTCCTTATCCTGACCATTCCATATCCAGATTAAGTTATTAAGGCCGTATTCGTTTGTTAATTTATCGTATAATACTATGTACAATTTCTTATAGGCTTCCGCACCTTTAGCTCCCCACCAGAACCATCCGCCACTAGCTTCATGTAACGGTCTCCAAAGAATAGGAACATCTGCTTCTTTTAGTTTTTGAAGCTCTTTTGCGATAGCATCAATATCAGCCATCAATAATTGATATCCTTCTTCATCTTGACCATTCATAATCTTAGCTAAATCTATATTTGTTTCTTCTTTATAAAAACCACGATACCAAGTTCCGGTTAAATATTTCGTTGGTGCATTCCAGTGCCAGCAAAATGTAACAATACCACCTTTTTCGTCAAATTCTATGGCATATTCTATCGCTTTTGAACTGCTGCCTTTTTCTACTCTTGATGGTGTATAATCAATTAGATCAAGGCCTAGAACCGCTGGGAATTTTCCTTCTGTCGTTTTCCATATTGCAGAAATTTCTGTTCCATACATTCCTTTCTCACAATATTGACCAGATAAGAACTTGTTACCATAGATATCAGTTAAATAACTCATCAATCTTTTAGCACGATCACTAGCATTTTGATTTACTAATGTTGCGGGAACTTCATAGATACTTGTATCAAGTTCCACTGAGGATGTTACTATTAATTTATCCACTACAACCCACCCCCAGTATTTTGATAACTTAACGCTATGTTCCCTATTCGCAAGAAATATTCTTTCTAATTTCGAATCTGAGAATTTGTTTTGATCGGTTACTGCAACACCAACGTTGTCAACATCTACTAAAACATAATTTTCTTTGTATCCACCCAAAGCCGCACTAATGAAGTTTAAATCATAAAAACCATCGCTTTCTATACTAAGCGTAAATTCGCAATAATCACCGTCATCTTCAAATCCGCTGATATAACCTGTTCCAGAGAATCCACTTTTACTACTTTCTATCTTTACATTCCCACTAAGAAGAGCATCTTCCGCTTCAAGTTCAATAGATACCATCGTAGGCAATAGCGTAGCAGTGGGTGAATCAATATTTACCACAGTCTCTGTATTTATCACAACATCATTTGGATTACTACCCTCTCCTGCTTTCCCAGGTGATGTGCATCCGTTTACAAATAAACCAATCAGTAAACACATTAGATAGAAGCTTTGCTTTCTCATAATAAAATCATCCCTTCGGTTATGTATCGTTAGGCTTTGTTTATGTTCGTTAGATTTTGGTTATGTTCGATAGACTTCGGTTATGTATTGTTAGACTTTGGTTATTTAAGTAGAAAGAAAGAAGCATTGTTATTCTTATTACCATGCATTGATATTGCACGTTATGGTGCATTTATTTGCTATGAATATTACATTATTTTCCTCTTATATATGCATTATAACATATGATTTTTTAAGACACAAGCATATATTGTAATATATGTACAATAGATTTATTTTTAAATCAACTTTTTAATGTTTTTTTACAAATCATAATTTTTAGAAATGATGCATTTTATATTACAAAATCATTTTATAGCACATAAATGCTCTATATTTGTGCACTATTCGACCAATTTCAATATAGCTGAGTTCCTAACCTTACAAAATTACCACTCTAAGTTTAAAAAATTATGGGCCAATTTACGTGTCGCTACAAAATACCTCAACAACTATCTTTGAAAATGACTACAAGCAATTACAAAATAAAACAACTAACCAGAAACAGTCGAATGACATTATGTTTCTGATTAGTTGTAACATCTAAGTCTATGGGATCATGATACTTATTTTCTTATACTATTATCCTAGATTTTCAAGATTCCGAATCGATGACATTCGAATAATTGGTTGTGTCTCAATACTTATTATTTCGCGAGGAAAATCAGGATTTTCCATTCTCCATAATAGTTGCTGAACTAATCTTTTTCCAACCTTTTGGTTCCTAACCGCTACGGTAGTTAAGATTGACTCCACCTGGGTAAGCCCTTCTATATTATCAAATCCAGTAACAGCCACGTCCTCAGGTATACGATATCCACGCTTTCTTAAACAACGAATGACATATAAGGCTATATCATCATTCGCACAAACAATTGCTTCTGGAATGTATGGAAAGGCACTTATTGTTTCTTCCACTTCTTCAATTTTATAGTAACGATCTGCCTTATGAGAAACTGTAACAATATCTGGATCGACAGAAAGGTCTGCTAGACGCATTCCATCTAAAAAACCTTCATAACGTTGTTTTATTGATTCGCAATATGTAACATCACCAATAAAGCCAATCTTTTTCATACCCTGTGATGTTAGATGTTCCATTATCATTCGAATACTATTTTTACCCTCACATACAATAACATCGTTATAACCAAAGCCGCCAAGTCCATTTGCTGGCTGATCTAAGAATACTGTAGGTAACTTCATCTTAAGAATCATATCGGTATATTTGTTAGTGAATACACCAATAAATAAAATTGCATCTACATTCTCTGTAAAGTCTAATGGCAATGTAAGATTTTCTTCATCCTCATCACTAATAAAATTCAGCCTAAGCTTACAACCATTTTTATTTACTTCGTCGGAAATCCCCATAATAATGCTATTCCAAAATGCACATAATTCTCGTCTAGCAAGAACAACAATAGTCTTGTAATCATTCATACTCGTTTTCAGTTTAAATTCGTTTAATACAGCAGGAGCTAATTTAAGATAACCAAGTTCACACGCTCTCTTAATAACAAGATAACGGGTTTCATATGCTACGGTATCAGAATTATTCAAAGCTCTTGCAACTGTATTTCTAGATAAATTCAATTCTTTTGCAACATCCTGAATTGTTACCTTCTTCATACTAATCTTATCCCCTATGATATGTTCTATGGTTAGGATGCTCCAATTTGTAATAGGACTAGAAGTATCGGAATACTAACCACGCTAATATTAGATGAGTTATATTTGTTTTACATATATATACAAATTTATGATAATATTTCGCTCATCTATGATACTAAGTAAAAGCAGATACTCGGAATCCGCTTC
>DPVV01000565.1:0-2938 GCA_003526525.1 Lachnoclostridium phytofermentans
CAGCTGCAAGATATCGAAGTTCTAGAAAGATGGATGTATTCATAAGCATTCCTCCGTTTATTTAAATAATCTCTTAAAAACGGATTCTCCTGACTTCGTAAATCCTTTCAACTCAGAGTAAACAAAGCTATCCATATGTCCATTTATATCTACTTCCCCTTTTTCAAGGGTAAGCCTACCCATATGCAATTCACTACCTCGAATCATCAATATACCCAGATCAGTTTCTAAAATAATTTCATGATCATCAAAAGAGCGAACATCACGAACACCTGTAATTAGCGCTTCCTTACGATTATTTAAATTCAATTGATGCTTTCTTACTTGTTTGCTATCTTCCATATATGCTCCTCATTTCACTTACCCTGCTATTATCATATATATGCATGGACGTTATTGTGAAGAACTACAGAAGTAATTCTATAAAGACAAAGCATTTATTATAAGTATTTATAAAGCTCCTTAGCATCATCCTTTCGTGTTGTTTCCTGAACATCAAGTACCTCAACACGTACCGCTTTACTACCAAAACCAATTTCTATTACATCTCCAACCTTAACATTCGTTGATGCTTTTGCTGGCTTATCATTAATTAAAACCCTACCTGCATCACAGGCATCATTCGCTACTGTTCTACGTTTAATTAACCTTGATACTTTTAAATATTTATCCAATCTCATACTAATAACCATACCTTTCATAGCAATTACATTTACGGGAATCTGTTTACTCACACTAACTATGGAAAAAGGCTGTTTTGAAGAATCCCTCAAAACAGCCTATGTTCTTATGTTTACCAGAACAACTATAATCTATAGAAGTTCAAATTGTAATCGAGTATTGCTTACAATCGTTTGCTTGCAATCTATTACTTATTGATAACGTCCTTTAATGCCTTGCCAGCTTTAAACTTAGGTGCCTTAGAAGCTGCAATTGTAATTGTCTGCTTTGTCTGTGGATTTCTACCTGTTCTTGCTGGTCTAGCAGATACTTCAAATGTACCAAATCCAACTAATTGAACCTTCTCGCCTTTTGTTAATTCCTCAGTAACAACATCAATAAATGCCTTTAATGCCTTTTCTGAATCCTTCTTTGATAACTCTGTTTTTTCTGCGATAGCTGCAACTAATTCTGCTTTGTTCATGGATAAACTCCTCCTCTAACGTATTATTAAATATAGTTTTTTTCACAAGCGGAATTGCTTCTAGGTCCGTCTTGTATCACGCTTCCCCATGATTGAGTCTTACTCTTTCTCGGGCAACTAGGTGTAGGTTTTTCTTCAAAAATCACCTTCAATCTATTTATAAACTTATTAGGGCAATTTGTCAAGGAATTTTCTGCATTTATTTCCAAAATGACAGAGTTTTTTGAAGAAAAAAGCCTATTTCTATCTACTTGTATTTTTTGGTGTTTTATTAAGTCCGAAATTGGCTATTTTTATAGGCATAAAACCCTATTTTTAAATTTTCACACAATATAAAATTTATAAAAATTTTCATTTAAAAGTAGATAATTTAACGTCTAATTTCTCTCAGATTTTTCCATTTTAGGGCTCTACTATAAATTTAGCTTATTTTTGACTCCATTTTTGAAATCTCTTCTTTGATTTTTTCTGTTAGACAAGATTCTGCATCCATATTTAAATCCAATCCTAACCTACTCATCGTATATAAAAGTGCACCATATGCCTCTTTTTGTCTCTCTATGGAAGCCCCCTCTTGGTATAAAGCTTGGAGAGTTGTTGTTTCGCTGTTCATCTTAGAGAACAGCTCTTCTTTAGTATAGACCATATTTTTAATTTTATTGCTTTTCTTTACTATTTTTTGTGCTCGGAGCAAAGCGGGGAAAGAACTTGGCACATAAAGTGGACTGGACTCTACAGTCTTACCCTTTTTTTCTTCCTTCTTAATTTCCTCCCAGTTGGTTAAAACACCCGCAGAATCTTCCACCTGAACATCACCAAAAACATGAGGATGTCTTCTCACCATCTTCTTAGCGATCTCATCGATGACTTCCTCTACCGTAAATAGACCTTCCTCTTTTGCAATTTGGCTATGCATAACTACCTGTAATAAAACATCTCCCAACTCTTCTCTTAAGTTGTCGTAATCCCCATTCTTAGTAAACTGGTTGATCCCATCAACAACTTCATAAGCTTCTTCAATCATACAGTTTTTTAGACTATCGTGAGTCTGTTCTCTATCCCATGGGCATCCATTTTCTGAGCGAAGTTTCTCTATGATATCACACAATTGTTCAAAATCATACTCTAGCTTCATGTCCTTTGTTCCTTTCTATTCTATTCGATTATCCCTTCTAATGGCAGCTTAATCGGAGCTTTCATCTCACCATACGTGGTCAAGGTATCATGAATAGTAATATAAGCCTTATCTATACCATCCTCATAGGCCTTAGGAGTATATAAATTCATACCCTCTTTTGGTGTTGTACTTCCTCCTGTAGATAGTGTATAACTTTTTCCTTCAAGCAACAAAGGACTGCTATATACAACCGATTGATAAGACTTTGATGGCAAATATGCCATAACTGGGATTCTATCCTCTCCTTCCAGTAAACATAGTACTGTTTTTCCCTCTACTGTTTCCTTTAAATTAAGCAGGATAGATTTTTGTTTTGATGTGATCGATGGTGCCATTGTCATACCACTACTTCCAACAGCAAGTAATGTTCCGCCACTCATTTCAAACACATCGTTATAAACTATAGCTCCATTTGCATCATTAGAAGATCCCTCAATAATTAAAGTGCCTCCTGTCATTGTCACTAAACCTCTGGAATCAATTCCGTCACCACCCGCAGAGACAATTACGATACCACCTGAAAGTGACAGAATCCCGCTCCCTTCAATAAAGGTATCTTCTTCCTTATCATTGTTCTCTTTCTTACTATTTAAACCACCAGAAACAGCAACAATATT
>DPVV01000565.1:3009-3725 GCA_003526525.1 Lachnoclostridium phytofermentans
ATTTAAACCACCAGAAACATTAATACCATCCTCCGATGATATAATGTTTAGACTTCCACTCTTTATCGCAATCTTGGAACCTTCTATTCCTTCATAAGAAGATGTTAACGCAATCTTTGCCTTAGCAATAGTTAAAGATGCATCCGCGTGTATACCGTCATCTCCTGAAGCTATTGTAAAGGACCCATTTTCAATCGATATACTACCATCACTGTGAATTGCATCGTCTGCACTGTCTAGAGTAAAGGTACCATTCCCAATGAGAATATCTTCTCCACTTTTTAGACCTTTTGCACTCCTACTATAATCGTACTCTGTAATTTCCATCAGCTCACTAAGTAACGGTTCTTCTTTATTCTCTTTTTTTACAGAACCAGTACTTCCACCGCCAGTAGTTATCTCATAGTTTCCATTTTGTAACACTAAATACTTATCCGCTTGAATTCCATCTTGCTCAGAGGTTATCATAAACTCACCACGATTTATAAAGATAAGTCCCTTCGAATTTTCAGTGTCATTGTTTGTACGTATCCCATCCCGTCCAGAGGCTATCTTAATCCTAGAAGCATCAATAAGTACTGCTTCTTTACCAATAATTCCATGTCCCACAGCACAAATTTCATAGTCTCCTTCCACGATTTTTAAAACGCCTTTTGAAGATATGGCATTTTGATAAGTTGCATTAATAACAAGACTTCCTGCCCCATTCATAGTTA
>DPVV01000565.1:3871-4247 GCA_003526525.1 Lachnoclostridium phytofermentans
ATTTGGATCACTTAGCTTTCTATCATGATCCGCTAAGCCATCCGTAAGCATATTCTTCGTTCCTGGTGCTATGCTAATTATAACCTTACCGGCCTCTTTGATATAAATAGGCGCACTATTCTCGCAATGGATGGTTGCATTCTTTAAGATTAGTTGTACCACACCACCTGTCGTTTCTTCCACTATAATCTGACCTTCTTTTAACGTGCCAAATATTACATAAGTACCAGGTTTACTTATACTAATCTTATTATCACTGACAAATGCACCCTCTCCACTAAATATAATGGAGCTATCATTTAACTGTATATAATTTACTTCTCTTTCATTATAATCTTCATAATAATCCGTTGATTCAAACGAAAGTCCTTCCTCT
>DPVV01000555.1 GCA_003526525.1 Lachnoclostridium phytofermentans
GAGACAGTTCAAAAAAAATTAGAAATATGAAAATAAATTTGTTGTTATTGTTATTTTAAATAAATAGTAAATCATAGAACTATGTGTTATACTAGAGGCTACCTAAAAAAAAGAAAATATAATAATAATAAAATCTGCCTGCAGATGAAAAAACAATGTTATATTTAGAAGTGGAAGTAGAATGAATTTTAATGAAATGAATTTAATAAAACCGTTATTGCAAGCCATCAAGGAAGAAGGCTTTGTAGAGCCATCACCGATTCAAAAAAAGACGATCCCTCTAGTACTAGAAGGTAAAGATATCCTAGGATGTGCCCAAACGGGAACTGGTAAGACAGCAGCATTTGCATTACCTATTTTACAGAATTTATCGAAAGGTGAGGGAAGTGGAATCCGCGCCCTTATTATTACACCAACAAGGGAATTGGCAATTCAGGTATATGAAAGTTTTGATTGTTTTGGTAAGTATACGACGCTTAAGCAAAATGTTATTTACGGTGGAGTAGGACAAAGTGTACAAGTTAATTCTTTAAAAGAGGGAATAGATATTCTAATAGCAACGC
Source organism: Lachnoclostridium phytofermentans (assembly GCA_003526525.1). Classification (GTDB taxonomy): domain Bacteria; phylum Bacillota; class Clostridia; order Lachnospirales; family Lachnospiraceae; genus Lachnoclostridium. The sequence goes on from DPVV01000555.1 coordinate 564, forward strand.
CTGGGCGCCTTAATGATTTGATCGGACAAGGTTATATTGCATTAGATAAAATCGAGATGTTTGTACTGGATGAAGCAGATCAAATGCTTGATATGGGTTTTTTAAATGATATAAAAAAAGTGATAAAATTATTACCGCAAACACGACAGACGTTACTGTTTAGTGCGACGATGCCAAAGGAAATTGAATCACTAGCAACTAATTTACTACACAATCCTGAAATAATTAAAATTAGTCCTGTAACAAGTACGGTTGATTCCATCGAACAAAGTGTTTATTTTGTTGATCGTTTAAATAAAATCTCATTATTGACGTATTTAATCAAAGAGCATAAGATGTCAAGGGTTCTCGTATTTACAAGAACAAAACATGGTGCTGATCGTGTGGCAGATAAGTTAAACAAGGCAAAAGTTAAGACACAAGCAATTCATGGTGGTAAAGGTCAGAATGCAAGGCAGACTGCACTTAGTGATTTTAAAGAGGGGAAAATCAAAGTATTGGTTGCAACTGATATTGCAGCAAGAGGTATTGATATTTCAGAGTTATCCTATGTGGTAAATTACGATATCCCAAATCAGGCGGAAACTTACATTCATCGTATCGGAAGAACAGGACGCGCCGGATTAGGCGGAAATGCAATTAATTTATGTAATATTGATGACTTAGATTATTTAAGAGATATTGAAAAACATATCGGTATGCTTATTCCAGAAGTTCCGTCCAAGTGGCCAATGTTAATACTTGAGAAGACAGAAAAGCCAGTCAGAGGTCAAAAGTCAGAAAATGCTTCAAAGAATGTAGGCAAGGAATCTATAAAGAATGAAGAAAAGGTTTTACTAAACGAAGGTGCAAAGAAAACGAAAGCTCACAAGAAACCTGTATCTAAAAAGGGAGAGGAAAGTAAAAAAATGTCCTCTACGAAGAAGAAAGTGTCTACATTAGGTAATAAGAAAACAATTCCGGATAAGAAGCAGCAGTTGCAAGAAAAGAAGAAAACGGTAATTGGAAAGAAGAAAACGGCAACTGGAAAGAAAAAAACGGTTACTGGAAAGAGATAAGATAAGTGGAAGTCTCTTTCAAAGTAATTTTATCTAACATTATGTTTTTCATCCTATGATTTTTTTAAAGTTTTACAATTTTAATATGTCATAATGAAACTAAATATAGAGAATACTAAGATAAAGATATATTCTATTGTCTATGAAAACAATAGATTTACTCGTAATTGAAGGAGAAAAAATGAAATATTTTATTATTGAAGGTAATATAACAAATCCAGATTTAATGGATGATGATATTTTGAAAGAACATATGGCTTATACACAAAAAGCTATGGATAAAGGATTCGTATTAATGTCTGGTCTTAAATCAGATATGAGTGGTGGATTAACTATTATGAAAAGAGAATCTCTGAATGAAGTAGAGGAATATTTATCGAATGAACCTCTAAAAATGAATGGAATTCAAGAATATAAAGTACTTGAGTTCTCCACTCATTACTTTAATCCAACTCCTAGTGAATGGTTTCAATCATAGTTTGATTAAAAATGGTGAAAAAAATGCATCTTGTTTGGACTGTAAAATCCTAAACAAGGTGCATTTTTATAATATAAATACTATTTTTCTGTGAAAGTATTGTTATTTCAGATTAAGATTGTTATAGTCCTGGAATACGTCCATATATTTTTTCTCTTGAATCATAATCAATGGATTGAATCTTTACCTTTGCATTCTTTTTCTTTGCGGTTTCTATTGAATTTACACTGGAATCTCCACCATTAGCACCAATGATTTGTCCATCTCCAATATAGATTGCAACATGTACTACATTACCACTTGATTTTGATTTAAAAAATACTAAATCTCCCGGCTTTAATTCACTTCGCGCAATTTTCTTTACATAATTAGCTTGGTCAGCAGAAACCATATAGGAATTCATTAAACCAAACTTCTTAAATACTTGATAAGTAAAATGAGAACAGTCTAAACCGTAACTACTTCCTTGAGGGTAATTTCCACCCCATTGGTAGTAAACACCTAGAAATGTTTTCGCATATTCTATAATCTCATTTCTAGTAGGGGAAGTTGAAGAAGAGCTACCTGGTGCTGAATTCTCTATAGAAGTGACAGGTTTAAAATAGTTGCTACTTACATAACCAACCGTTTTACCCCACACGACTTTATACCATCCATTCTCTGTACTCATTATTGGTAAAACAGTTTGGTTTGGGATATTACCAAGGATCTGAGAAGAAGTGGATGCGGATGAACGTAAGTTTAGTGTTCCTCCATTGGTAACTACAGTTCCATATTGGGTAGATGAAATATTGATATATGATTTATGTGCATATCCAACGTTTCCACTTGTACTATAGATTACTTTATAGAAGTCACCAGAACTTCCGATTACTTGAATTGGAGCATTGGGATTTAAGGAAGAAACATTTGTAGAGGATGTACTGGCAGATGCACGGATATTCAGTGGTGTCTCTTTCGTGGTACTTACTCCAACGTTTGGTTCTGATTTACTTGCTGCCCAAGTTACTATTTTAGGACTAAGACAAACAAGTGTAAATACAATACCAAACATTACAATCATACGTTTTATCAGTAGCTGCTTTGTTTTTAACATAAATACCTCTTTTCATTATAACTGTCTTGGTGTTACAAAACAGGATATAGTTACTCCTGTAGGTATATAAGTAAGGTTAGTAGGGGGACCTACTAATTAAGATGTAATATTATTGTAATAAATAATTAACAAAATAGCAACAGTTAAAATATGGGTGGTACTTATTGTTTAATAAATTAGAATGTGAGATACTATACTTTATAGTAGTCAAATTTACATAGCGAAACAAAAATATAGTAAGATAATGCATGTATAACTGAGTCCCGTAACGCATTAAATTTAGCCCATAAGGCAGAAAAAAGTGACAAGTCTTTTTAAGACTTGTCACTTTCATTTACCGTAATTGTTTCAAGTTGAGAAGTACAGTGAGGACAACGAGTTGCATTGATATTTATCTTTGTCATGCAATATGGACAATCCTTCTCTGTTGGTTTTACATCAACCTTTTTCTTCCTGTCTTCAAAGAATAGTATTCTGTTCATCCCTTTAACTAAAAGAAAGACTACAAAAGCCATGATGATAAAGTTAATTAATGCAGTAATAAAGGCACCATATCTAAGTGTAATCCCAAAGATATCTAATTGTAATGAGTCAAAATTTTGGCGAGTAAACAAACCAATGATAGGGGATAGAATGTTATCGGTTAAAGAAGTTACGATTCCTTGAAACGCACTACCGATAATAACGCCGACTGCTAAGTTCATAACATTACCTTTTAAAGCAAATTCTTTGAACTCTTTTAAAAATTTTTTCATTATTTTCTCCTCTTTTTTAAAAACATATTATTATTTTAGTACGAATGGACAAGAATGTAAAGAATAAGACAGAAAATATCGATTACAGAATAGAAGTTTTTACGATTTAAAAACATAAAATAATCCGTAGAATAGCAAATTTTCATTGCATTCATCGTATGTATGGGTATAATAGAAACAGATCATTCGTAGGAAAGGAACTACTACATGTTAGATAATAGATTTACACAATACAAACTTTGTGGGGAGATTATTCAAGCACTATCTATGCTTCATTATATAGAACCAACACCAATTCAAGAAAAAGTAATACCACTTGCTTTAGAAGGAAAAGACATTATAGCAAAATCAAAAACAGGAAGTGGGAAAACAGCAGCTTTTGCCATTCCGATATGTGAAGCAATTGTTTGGGAAGAGAATTTACCTCAAGCTCTTGTTTTGGAGCCGACAAGAGAACTAGCCTACCAGGTTAAGGATGAAATCTTTAACATTGGACGTATGAAACGAGTTAAGGTCCCAGTGGTATTTGGTGGATTTCCATTTGATAAGCAAGCACTTACTCTAAAGCAAAAATCTCATATTGTTGTAGGAACACCGGGAAGAGTGTTGGATCATTGTGAGAGCGGAACGTTAAAATGCAATAATATGAAATATGTTATCATAGATGAAGCTGATCTTATGCTTGATATGGGATTCCTAGAAGATGTGAAGCGAATTCTTTCCTATTTACCAGAGAATATAACAATAATGCTATTTTCTGCAACCATGGGAGAAGCGTTGTATGCTTTAACCGATGAGTTTATGAATTCTCCGGTTGAAGTAAAGCTTGAAGATGGTACCGAAACTGTGGATAGTATTGAACAGTTAGGTTGTTTTGTAACAGAAGAGGATAAGTACGAGTTATTCCTTCGTATGTTATATAAAAATAATCCAACGAACGCGATGATTTTTTGTGGTACCAGAGAAATGGTAGAGGTATTATATTATAAACTGAAAAAAGAAAAAGTTTGGTGTGGTATGTTGCATGGGCTGATTGATCAAAAGCAACGAATTCATACGATTGATGATTTTCGTACCGGCGGATTTCGCTATCTGATCGCTACGGATGTGGCAGCTAGAGGTGTTGATTTTGATGATATAACACACGTTATTAACTATGATTTACCTATGTCAAAAGAAACCTATGTTCATAGAATTGGACGAACAGGACGAAATGGAAAGAGTGGTAAAGCAATTAGTTTCATTCGTGAGGAAGAAATGAAGATGCTTAATTTAATTGAAAAGTTTACTGGTACTCCAATCCAAATCGTTACACCACCGACCGAGGAAGAAGTTAGAGAGCTTTTCTATAAAGAAAAATTCAACGAAGATCAACAAAAAAAACAGGAACGAAAAAAGAAAAAGGGTGATGTCTTTCAAAAAGAAATTATGAAACTGACGATCAGTGGCGGTAGAAAATCAAAGCTTAGAACGTGTGAGGTTGTCGGAACAATTAGTGGTATTGAAGGTGTTAATGGAAATGAAGATATTGGTGTAATTGATATACGAGATAGTATTACCTATGTAGAAATCCTAAATGGAAAAGGAAATTTAGTTCTGAACGAACTTCCTAAGCGTACAATGAAAGGAAAATGTCGAAAAGTTAGTATAAGCAGATAAAATACAAGAAAGCCATGCTTTGGAACTTTTTCATGCCTTAAATAAAGCAAACGAAAACCTATTGTTTTAGACGATGACTAGTTCTCTAGGTATCTAGCAATGTTTTAACTAAAGTTTTAACCAACGTTTTTGTGGAATGAAAAAAATATATAAAAACCATCTATTATGTGTTATCCTATAAGTGCAGCTCCTTTCTGAGATATGGTTATTGTGTTATTAACTCAATTTTACTACAAATCAGTTAGGAGTTTTCTTGTTTTATAAGATATAAGAGGGGGCTACAGAAGATAAAATCTTAATAGGAGAGAGAACTTATAATTAATTTATATATGTAGCAAAAATAAGCAGATACTTACAATAAAAAGTGCACTAGCTAAGGAACAAAAAGCGATACATACAAAGAAAGTACTTACCAAGAAAATAAATAACTGTATACTTTCAATGAAGTACAGGGAACTAACAATGATACTAAAATATCTGTATACTTACAGTGAGTCAGAGGGGACTAACAATGAAACATACAATAAAATCAAGGGATTACATACCAATAAACACGGAGTAGGATTTTTGAAAGGAGAAGGAGATGTATCGGGTTTTACTTGTGGATGATGAGGATTTAGCAAGAGAGTCAATTAGCCGCTGTATCAAGTGGTCTGATTTGGGATTATCATTGGTTGGAACATGTAAAAACGGTAAGGAAGCCATTCTGTTTGTCACGGAACATGAAGTGGACATTGTTCTCACTGATATCTGTATGCCATATTTAGATGGTATGGAATTAAGTAAATTCTTATATGAGAACCATAAAGACATTAAGATTGTAATACTTAGTGGTTTTCATGAATTTGAATATGCAAAGCAAGCAATGAGGAATAAAGTAGTCGAGTATTTATTAAAGCCCGTTACCGCACAAGAGCTAAGAGATGTTTTAATAAATCTTACTAATGACTTAAATAAGAATCGGAAAGAACAGCAAGAAATAACAATAATGAAACAAGAATACAATAAAAGTTTAACTTTGGTGAAAGGACAAGTATTATCTGATTTGATGCTTGAAGGAAACCCTAGCGAACAGTTAAAAACTGATTTACAACGTCTAGAAATACATATCGAAGACTCTAATTTACGAGTCGTATCTTTTATGGTGACATCGTTTGAGAGTGATGAGCCGAAACAAAGTGCTTTAATATTAATTACTATAGTAAAAATTATTGAGACAACGATAAAAGATTATAAAGATTGTATCGTTTTTCAAGGTGTGGATAATGGTATATACCTAATCTTTCATACGTCTAAGAAAAGAAATCTTGAGGATAAACTTCACCAAATTCTAAACGATATCAAAAAAAATATTGAAGCAGCTATGTCTTTTCATATTCAGATTGGAATGGGAGGATGGGTGCATGGTATTCATAACCTAACAACTTCGTTTGAAGATGCAAAACGTGCACTTTCCTATCGCTATTTAGATCAAAATATTTATCTTTGGGAAATGGATAAGATTAAAATGGTGGATAAAGTAGCCATTTACGATTATCTGGAGAATTTCCAGACAGCAATCAAAGGGAATGATAAGGAAGGCATCAAAAAATTAGTTGAGAAGATGCAAAAGG
>DPVV01000336.1 GCA_003526525.1 Lachnoclostridium phytofermentans
CTAAATATTATTTTAAAGTGGGATGTCTGGGATTATACAAACTATAAAATCAACTTGTTGGGCCAGATTTGCTTCCCATTTTCATTTATATGGTGCTTGTTAGCATTATTGGCTATAATAATGGATGATTACCTTAGATATTGGTTATTCCAAGAGGAGAAGCCAAGGTATAGATTTTTTTGTGGATGTGCTTTGTAGAAATCTTTTGCTTATAGTATACCACTCGCATCAGTATAGTTTAAGCTATGAATTCAACATGGTTAATATTATCATAATTGACAAATCGAAGAAAAGTGCTAAAGTAGACGCAAAGGCATGACGATAATAACTTATGATGATATATAGTTAATTGATGTATCAAAGTGAGGCATATCAAGAATTGAAACATCAATGTGAGATAATGAATAGTTACTATGAATGCTTGATAATCTTTCATTATAAAAGTTAAGAACATAAGGAGAAAGGAGTAGCAGAATGTTTGAGAAAAGAATAGGAAAGAGTAAGGTTGTTAGAAGAATAGCATGTTTTAGCACAGCATTTTTACTAGGGATAACTAATGTTGGCGGGACTCTTGATTTACATAGTATAGAAACAGCATATGCAGATACAGTAACTGAACCTAAAGTGGTTAGTCTTGTTGCATATTATACGGGTACTTCTGTTTTGGTAGGAGATAACATTGAACCGGAAAAATTAAAAGTAACGGCGTATTATGAGGACGGTACTTCTAGTGAGGTGAAAGGCTATACGTTAGCTACCACTAAAGTTACGCAGGTTGGATCTAACGAATGTATCGTTATTTACAAAGGTAAAGTAGCGAAGTTTTATATTACAGGAAAGACATTATCTAGCTTTCGTGCTTACTATTATGGATCAACCGTAAGTGTAGGAAACTCCGTAGATCCAAGAAAAATTACAGCAACGGCTGTATATAGTGATGGAACAATTGAAAATGTTGAGGACTTTAACATAGTAAATAAAGTAATTACTTCAACTGGAAATAATACGATAACTTTAACTTATAAGGGATTAACATATAATATTACAGTATATGGTACATCTCCAAAAGAACTTTTAACACTCTATGCAACCTATACAGGGGAATCTGTAATGATTGGTGGTGGTGTTGATCCAAGGAAGTTAGAAGTAACAGCGGTTTATAAAGATGGTTCCACTGAAACAATCAATAATTATTCCTTAAGCCCTGAAATAATAACAAAGATTGGTGTACAGCTTGTTGTGGCATCTTATCATGGATTATCTGCTCCTTTTCAAGTAACTGGAGCACAAAAGGATATTGTCAGCTTAAAGGCTACCTATAAGGGAGATCCAGTTGGTGTTGGATATTCCGTTCGTAAAAGTGATGTTGAAGTAATAGCGACATATAGTGACGGTACGAAACAACAAATAACCGACTTTAGACTATCGTCTCCAACAATAACTTATGAAGGGTACCATATCGTGATTGCTGAGGCTGGTGGAGCATCCTCTGAATTTATTGTTCAGGGTGTAGCAGCACAAAACATCACCTTTTCGAATGCTCTCAAATTTGATATAGTAAATGGAAAATACAAAGGTAAAGTTGATGTTAACTTACCAAAGAACTTAAATGCATCTTTATTTACGGGAGAAAGTTTACCAGCAAGCTCTGTATCCAGACTCCTATCAAGGATGGTAAGCAAAAGTGAATTCATTGCTTTTGAAATAGGTATCAAAGATGATGACGATTCAGATAGTGTAATAGATGAATTTCCGCTAATTATGCGTGTAACAATCCCAGATGGATTTAATGTCAAAGATTGTGAGATTTATTATACACCGAACAGAAAGTCTATTATCGGTAAAATGAGTACTGATATTACTGGTGCAAAAACTTTACAGTGTACCATCTATAGCCCAGGTACTTATATCCTTTCGTATTCGAAAAAATAGGCTAAGATACTTAAGAAAGAGCATTTAATAAGTGCGATAGAATGGAAGATAATACATTCTAAGTTTTTTAAGATATTAAAAAAAGTACTTGCAATTTGAAAATAATCATGGTATATTAATATCTGCCCGTTGCAACAGACGGGCAGTATTTCATAAAGAAAATACTTTGCAGTCGTGGCGGAATTGGCATACGCGCTAGACTAAGGATCTAGTCCGGGTTGACTGGGTACGGGTTCAAGTCCCGTCGACTGCAGTATATAGCGAGGAAACTCGCATGGAAAAAGGAATCGAACTTTTGGGTTTGGTTCCTTTTTTTGTTGAGTCGATAGTCGGGAGAATCTATGTAAGTACTGGAGGTGTGGTCGATTGAAATGACATAAAAGATTTCTGAAAAATTAATTCTTTGTTTCGGGGTAAGTCTTAATCATATAATTTTGTAACCATGGGGGTATTTCATACGATTTTTTATGAGTAAAATTTTCTAAAGTTTTAGTTCCAAATACATCTACTTTATAAGTGATTTCATCATCACCTACGGGATTATGTGCACCAATCACTGGTGTTGTTTCAAATGTGATGTGGATATTACCAAGTTCTTTTTTTATATCTTTTATCTTAAATTCATAATTGAAATATTCTAATCCATCCGAAAAGTAATTATCATAGAATTTATTGCTATCTGTAATGATATTGTTCATAAATAAAGCAATGATTAATTCATCTTTTATTTCAGACTTGGTAGTTGACTCGATACTAAATGTTGTAATTACGTGATTTTTCCGTAAATACAAAAACATTTCAAATAGTAATATACCTAATAAAATTAGTATAACAATGAGTTGCCATTTTTTATTATGCTACATGACTTCACCTTTAACATTGATATAATACAATATATTAATGCCACAGATGTTTATTCGTCTTGTAATGGAGAAGCAGACTACATATACGAAATGGAAAGTTTTACTCGCAAGTTTTTTCAAAGCATTGACTTTGACGTTAGGTCAAGTGATATAATTAAGAAAAAAATGGAGGACGTGGGTTATGGACTTAATGAAAATCACAGAAGTAACGGAAAAGTTCGGTATATCCTCAAGGACACTGAGATATTATGAGCAGGTAGGTTTGCTGCAAAGCGAGCGTCCATCTTTTGAAAAATACCGCTTCTATGACAGTGAAAACATCAGCCGGTTAAAACAGATTCTAGTGCTGCGGAAAATGCAGATTCCAATCAAGGATATTCTGAGAATATATGAAAATCAGGACATGGAAATTCTGGTGCAGAGCTTTGTCAAACGAATTGAAGAAATCGACGATGAAATTAATACCCTTTTTCAGCTTAAAACATATATCAACGATTTTTTAAATGCCATGATCGCACACGGAATCACGCAAATTTCTGCTTTGCCCCTGCTCTATGAAAAGGTGGAAGCAGAGCTGTTATCCATTGAAAAACGGGATTTATCCATAGAAAAGTTGAGTTTTCTTTCAGATAAGCTGGCGAAGCCACTAGATATGGATATTGTGGTATTACCGCCAATGTTTGCAGTAACTTCTGTACAGACAGACAGCGAAAATTCAGACATAGAGGCTTTTTGGGACTGGCTTTCTGCAAATCAAATTCCATTTGGCAAGCCAGGAAGCCGAACCTTGTTCGAGTATCAGCATGAAGATGACATTGTCTTCATGCAAAAGTTAGATGGGCCGATCCCGAATTGTCCGTTTGTATGCAGGGAATTTTATGGGGGTTTGTTTGCAGTTTCTTCTGCTTTTACAGATGAAGATTTAGGAGCTTTGCAATATAGAATGATACAGGCATTTGACGATAACTCAAATTATGAAGTGGATTTTCAACACAACGGAAACTTACGACATGATACGCTTATTGAGTCGGTATATTCTCCAGATAACAAGCGCGAACGGGTGAATAGTTATCTACCTGTAAAGGAGCGCAAGCCGGACTTTTCGGATTACGTTAATTTTGAACAAATCCACGATATAACCTTTGAAGAAATAAAAAAGTCTAACCCTGTTT
>DPVV01000275.1:0-3162 GCA_003526525.1 Lachnoclostridium phytofermentans
ATTATTATTCAGTTATATCCTATTATTATTTTGTATTATCCACGTTGACTAAGCAAACGTTGTGTAGCGTCACATGATAACCGCATTTTTTACGATTAATTTAGATAGAAAATGAAATTAGAATTATTTTTTTATATAAATATCACCGTGAATAGTTCAGTGTAATAATTACTAAATTTTTATATGTGAGGGAGTTGAAAAAATGAAAATCTCAGATTTCGAACAACTCGTTAATTTTATCGGGGAGTCACTAGGAGAACACTGCGAGGTTGTTCTGCAAAATTGCAGCAAAGGCTGTATTGAAACGATTGTAAACGGACATATCAGTGGTAGAAAAGTGGGCGCACCACTGACTGATCTTGCTAAGAGAATAATCGAAAACAATGATTGGGAAGAATATGATTATATCACTGGTTATGAAGGACGTACACAAGACGGTAAACTGCTTCGTTCCTCCACATTTTTTATTAAGGATAATGGAAAACTTATCGGGATGCTCTGTATTAATTTAGACACTTCCCATTACAGTCAGATAAGTGAATTACTACTTAGCCTTGGTGGTCTAGCAATGTCCGGTAAGGCGGTATTAATCGGAAATGAACACGATTCCAATCAGGAAACTTTTGTGAATAGTATTGAAGATTCGTTTACTTCTATTATTAGGAACCTTTACGGAAATGAGATACCGGATAATTTTACACAGGAAGATCGACTAAATATCATACAAAACCTGGATGAGAAAGAAATATTCGAAATAAAAACTGCGATCTCATATATTGCACCAAAACTAAAATGCAGTGAATCGAGTGTATACCGATACCTTCAAAAGGTACGAAAAGAAAAGTTAAAAAGTCATTTAACCTGATAACAAAACTATGGTTATTGCCATATGTCTAAATTAATAGACCTCCGTTTCCTTTGAGCGTAATAGTACGATCACCGATCCGGAAGTCTTTTTTTGTACTTAATTATTAATATGCTGTTGCCTTAACCAAACCTGCATCATCAGCTTTTGTGGTAATAACTTTGCTAATAAATGGCTGCTTTTTGTATAAATACCATAAACAGAGATATCTTTATTTTTTTTTGAATCTTTTAATGCTTTTTTAGCAACAAGATTTGGTGATACCATACCAGAAAAATTATTTGTACCTTTTTCTGCTCCAATTACTCCTCTGTCAATCAACCCCGTAATCATCCAACCTGGACACACGGCAATTGCATTTATTCCTTTATCTTTAAGTTCAACATGTAATGCTCTGGTATAATTTCTTACAAATGCTTTGGTTGAGCTATATATATTCTGATATGGCAATGGCTGGAATGATGCCTGGGAAGAAATATTTATGATGTGACTTCCTTTTTTCATGTATGGAATACATATTAGTCCCATTGCTACAACAGCACTAATATTTAAGTCAATCATATTAATAGATACCTCTATACTCAAGTCATGATAAGAACAGAACTTAGCAAACCCCGCATTATTTATAAGGTATTTTATACATACGTCTTCTTTCTTTAATAAATAATCAAGTGACTTTACTTCCTCTAATTTTGATAAATCTTTTGAAAAAACTTTTATCTTACTTCCATATTCGTTAACTAATTGATCTAATCGCTCTTTGTTTCTTGCAATTGCCCAAACTTCTGTTATTTCCTTTTCTCTATACAATAACTTTAGAAACTCCTTACCCAATCCACTGTTAGCACCAGTTATAATAGCAATTTTCTTCTTACTCATAACTTATCTCCTTTTTACGCGTTTATATGTTTAATTCTTTCACCCTATCTCTTAAAAATAAAGAAAAGCTTGTGAGCTTTTCCTTGTTATGAATTATGCCTTTATTCAAGCGTTATATGTTTACAATTTCAATAATATTTATAAATAACTGATTTGTACCGAGCAATTTATTAAATGTTTTTAAAAGGAAAAGAGATTGACTATAACTATAGCCAATCCCTTTCACTTACTTTCCTTAGTCAAAGCGGATATTCTCAATCCGCTCAAGCTACTAGCTCTACCTCATTGCCACTACGTGGCATTTTAAAACAGGCAAATCCTTACCCCCGCTTAAGAAGCGGAGGACTTTCTTGATGAGGTTAAATAATTTTCTTATTACATTAATCAGATGTTAATCTCTCAATTGCCTCATCCTCTGTGGAAACAAAAAATACATCCTTCCCATGATTACTTTCATACATGAGATCTTTTAAAGGCTTACTCGTATAGATAGAGAAGTCTCCGACAATAGCAACTTTCACATCATAATTGATAAACTTTTGGAGTATTTCTCCTGCAAGACAAGTACTTAATTTAAAAAAGTCTTCTGTTATGGTTGCCTTATTTAGAACTATCCGGTTACTACCTGTTTCATAATTTACAGTCATTATCAGATCAAGAGCAGACTGAACATCGGTTATCAATTGATCCTCACTGTTAATCAATGCAATTGGAATGTTATTTTTTATTATTGTTTTAATATCCATAATTTTAATCCCCTTTCACTTATCGTAATGTATTATTTGTTTATCTTGCTGTCTACAAGTAGCGATATTACGCTAAGCATCTCTTCCATGAATTTTAATTCGCCCCAAAGCAATATCTTCAGTTTATTATCTTTTTCGTGATATTTCATATTTAACGTTGAATTCTGCATCTCGGGGTCTTTGCCATTCATAACGGCAATAAGAGTATTCGATATCATCATATACTGTTCTTTATCTATTTGCTCTATATCTAAAACGGTTGATACATTGATTTTTCTCTTTACCATATTTAAGAGCGTTTCATTGGTGGAAAATTCAACAAATTGCTCTCCCTCTCTCTGATCTTTACTATTTTTCATAAAAGAGTTTAAATCATCATCGGATACTCTCCACTGTTTTCCGACTTTACTTGCTCTTAATTTACCGTCTGATATGAAATTTCTTATTGTTTTATGGTGCATATCTAGAATTTCTGCTACTTGATTAATTGTATAAAATTTGTCTTCCATATAAAATTACCCCTTTTTGAATCAATTAGAATAGTATTTTATATATCACAATATTACTTATTACATGTATTATACTTTGATATACATTATTGTATTTTATATATTTTATTGTACTTTATTGCACTTTGTTGTATTTTATTTATGTTTATTATACTTTAAAGCT
>DPVV01000275.1:3180-4201 GCA_003526525.1 Lachnoclostridium phytofermentans
GTATTTATCTATTAAAAAAGGACGTGAAAGCTTTCACTCTCATGTCCTAAATTCTAGTGGATCTCTATTATATTTTCTCCAATGATAATTGTTCTCTCTTAGTAACTTCTCTTAGTAACTTCTCTTATCAAAAAAACTATGAACTCCATATCTCACATGAAACATAGCTTGTTACAATGGACTTTATATCATACTTAAATTTGTCTTAAATATTTTATTGATCATCTCTTTGATTGATTGAATCTTTTAAATACTGCTCAATAACGAAAAGAGTATCCTCAATATCCTGATGAGTTTGAGCATAAGAAAAGAACATTGCCTCAAATTGAGCAGGTGCTATATATATTCCATGATCTAACATAAATCTAAAATATCTAGCAAATTCCTTGGTATCCGCCATCTTTGCTGTTTCATAATCTGTAACATTTGAATCAGCGAAGAAAATACATGCCAATGAACCTACCCCAGAAACTTGATATTTTTTATTATATTTATCAAACAACTCATTTACCTTATTCCTAAAATACTCCCCTAGTTCATTAATCTTCGTATAAACCTCCGGATGATTCTTTAGGTACTTAAGCTGAGCCATACCTGCTGCCATAGCTACTGGGTTTCCACTTAAGGTTCCTGCTTGATATACCGGACCAACTGGTGCAACCATTTCCATAATTTCGCGTCGTCCGCCATAGCAACCTACCGGCATACCACCACCTATAATTTTCCCAAAGGTAGCTAAGTCTGGCATGATATTATAATAACCTTGGGCTCCGCTTAAAGAAAGACGAAAGCCTGTTATTACTTCGTCAAAAATTAGAACTGCTCCGTGCTTCGTACAGAGCTCTCTAAGACCTTGTAAAAAGCCCTCTTCTGGTAATACAACTCCCATATTAGCAGCCACTGGTTCTACAATAATTGCAGCAATTTCATCCTTATTCTGCTCAAATAATTCAATTACACTTTCTAGATTATTATACTTTGCTTGTAATGTGTCTTTTACACAATTACTTGGAACTCCCAT
>DPVV01000462.1 GCA_003526525.1 Lachnoclostridium phytofermentans
TCTCTTTGCTGCTTATCATTTTTATTCTAATTAATCAAAGATACGCCATGCTACAATGAAACGACTACTCCACCATGAATTTAAATCACGATATACAATCCTTCCATTGGAGGAAGAAGCATCTATTACTGTACCATTACCAGCTGCTATACCAACATGTCCTCTAACGACGATGATATCACCAGCTCGTACATCAGATAAACTTGTTATCTTCTTATATTTACCAACACTTCTCCAACCGCTTGATGTTAAATAACTCTGTTTAACTCCAACCTGATTTAAACACCAATAAACAAATCCAGAACAATCAAATGCATTCGGACCTTTCGCACCTAAAACATAAGGACTACCAACTTTAGATTTAGCAACACTAATTAATTCACTTACGCTTCCACTAACTGTTCCGCTATTAGAGTTGTTATTAGAGGAGCCATTGTTTGAAGAAGTATTACCTGAGTTACCCGAGTTACCAGAGTTACTGGAATTACTGGAGTTAGAAGAACCGCTGTTACTATTGGAACTTCCAGAATTACTACTTCCACCGGATGTAGTACTCGCCTTCACAACATCAGAACCTGATAACTTAGTCATGGTCATAACACCAGCATTACCGTCAGCAGATAAACCATTGTTCTTTTGGAAACTCTTTACTGCATCTTCTGTAACTTCACCAAAATATCCAGTCATATTAGCAGAAGAAATATATCCGTATTTATTTAATAACTCTTGAATACGCTTAACGGCATCACCACTATCACCTAACATAACGCCGTTTGGTACTGCACTAGAGCCCTTTAATATCTCTCTTGTTGAAGGTCCTAAGAAACCGTCCACTACAAGGTCATTTCTAGATTGGAACTGCTTTACTGCAACTGATGTATCATTACCATACTTACCATCTGGAGTAGTGGTTAAATATCCAAGCTCTTTTAATCTCTTCTGTGCAGCTAATACAATATCGGACTGTTCTCCATATGCTATAAGATTAGGTTTTGCGTCTTCACTATAGAGCAAGTCCACAGTCATCTTTCCAACTTTACCATCTGCAGCTAGTCCATTGTTTTCCTGCATTTTCTTAACAGCACTTTCAGTTACATCACCAAAATGTCCTGTTACCATATCACCGGTAGCTAGATAACCCATTTCATAGAGACGTTGCTGGATACGCTTAATATCTGCACCATCCATACCTAACTTAGCAGCATAATGCTTCGCATTGTCAGATAATAACATCTCAAAAGTATCTGGTCCTAAGATTCCATCTTGTTTTAAATCTGATTGTCTCTGGAACATCTTTACTGCATCCGCAGTGATTGAACCATAATAATCAGTTGGTTCCGCATCTTCCATAAAGCCAAGATCCATTAATTTTTGTTGAATCTCCATTACAGTGCTATGTTTTACACCAATGTCGTAAAATTTTGGAGCTGGTTCTTCATCAACAACTGGTACTTCTTCCGCTTCTGGGGTGTCTAGTGATTCATCTACAGACATTACAGAAGTATAATCATCTATACATTTATTAGAGGTTAACTCTTCGGTTTGATCATCCTCATCATTAGAAGCTAATTGAGTTTGATCTGATTTATCACTGTTATCTTCTTGGTTAACTACGTCTGATAAATTATCCTCTTTCTTCTGGTTATCCTGCTTCTGAGGTTTTTTTGTTTCCTCTAACTTTGATGAAGAATTATCTTTTTCCCCTGAGTTGTTTAATGAAAATGTTATCTGCTCATTTTCAAGATTTATTGGACTTACGTTTATTAAACCAGGTGTAATATTATTGTAACTAAGTTGTTGAGCAACCAGTGCTCTTGCACTTACTTCCTGAGCATGATCTTTCGCTACACTATTTGGAGTAGCTACTGCTGCTCCTAACCCAACTACTGCGCCCACAATAGCAATTCGCAACTTGTTTTTTTTCATTAATGGTAGCATGAGTTCAGTTCCTTTCCCGACTTTATAAAGCCTTATCCTATCTTGTACTCTTTTTTATTAAATTTCGAAAACATTCGATTCTGTATTTTTTTCTTAACTGTTTCAATTATACTACAAAATTATGTATTAAGTATGACGAAATTGTTAACTTTATATTTGATTTTTATATTATACAATAAAAATTGTAGTTTGACAATATTATTCTACCATATTTATTCCATTATGAAAAGATTCTTTTAATAAATTTGTTAAAATTATTTAATACGATAGTTACAAAGATGAAAAAACAGAAAAGATATTGTTACATAAAATTACTTTTTGTGAATTTAGCATTAACAATTTCTTTTTCCTAATGTTTCAGTAAAAAAGGATATAATAAAAGAGATAACATAGATTTAATGACATGAGGTATCATATCTTAAAAAATCTTGTTATCTCTTATAAAATAAGAAAAAGTACCTTCGCAAACTTTTCCTTGTAAACTCTATCACGAACTAACGGAGAACAATAATGACATTGGGCTGTGTTTTTGCTGGGATGCTTTTTGTCATACTACTATATAAAGCAACCATATATTTATTCGAAATATTACCGCAGTATGGTATTCGGTTGTCTTCATTTAATATATACGTATTATTTGTTACCTCAAGTTGTAGTTGATTGTCTTGACTAACTAAAAAGCAATCATAAAAATCAGCCTTCACAAATCGGCCTGGTAAATCAAGTGCAATTACTCTAATCTGATATTGAGGTGGATAAATCAATGGCATCGGTAACGAAGGATCGAAAAAGCCGACTACCTTCACACCTTCATCACCAAAAAAGCAGTCTACAAAAAACGTATTTGCACTTAGAATAAAATGAACGATACCATATGATTCTGAATTCACTTCAATATTATAATATTCAATACAATCTTTATTCGAAGAGTAAATGGTATCAACACTGATTATAGTACCATAAATCGCCGTTAAGCCAGCTTCTTTACTTTCTTCTTCAACCATTTGTTGTTCCCTTGGTTCCGAATAATCACATTCTTCAAATTCCTTTGTATTATATAGGTCTTTTTCACGATAACAAAAATCTTCCGAAAAATCCATGATAATTTTCCTTTATTTATTCCTTCTATTTAGCATATGCTACATAAAATAATTGTTTCTATTAGAGGAAAGCTAATTACACTCTTGTTAAAGAGGAAACTCAGATCCGCTTTCGCAACTTCTGTAAGGTTATATAAAGATTTTAAACAAAGACTTACAAATTATATCCAGCTTTTCTAATCTCTTGTTCATAGAATAAGTTGTCAACCGCTTGTTCATAATCTGTAAATCGTTGTGCTTTCCTAATCTTTTTCACATACTTCTCATAGTTAGTAAACATGAACGACCAGTAATGCCACACTTCTTTCATCTTAAACAGTACATCACGGTCTCCGGATAAAATTTGCTTGTATTCTATTACTAGTCGATTGTGGAACTCTTTTAAAATACTCTTATCCAATCCTTTTCCTGAAGTTATTTCCTGTATGATGGCTGGGTTTGCAATAATTCCCCTACCAAGCATGACCGCTTTCACTTGTGGAAATTTAGCGATAAATTTTTCATAATCATCCACAGTGAAAATATCCCCATTATAACACACCTCATGTTTGCTAAGTAGTAACCCTTCCGCAAACACTGGTAAATTCGGAGTATTCTTATACATATCTTTTTGAATTCTTGGATGAATGATTAATTCCTCCAATGGATATTGGTTAAAGATTGACATCAAATCATGAAACTCTTCTGGATTATCGCGTCCAATTCTAGTCTTAATCGAGATTTTTGTGACATTTGCCTGAAATATCTCCTCTAAAAAACGATTCAACTCATCTTTCATCGCTAAAAATCCGGAACCTTTTCCTTTTGCGACTACTGTTCCAGATGGACAGCCAAGATTTAAATTAATCTCATGATATCCAAACTCTGCTATCTTCTTTGAAGTTTGGATAAAATCATGGGCGTTATTTGTTAAGATTTGCGGAACAACGTACATTCCTTGATTATGCTCTGGTTTAATATCCTGTAACTCTCTTGTTTTAAAGCTAACACTCTGATTAGCTACAATAAATGGAGTAAAATACTTATCCACATTAGGAAAATACGAGTGATGGATATTACGATAAATATAACCGGTCACTCCCTCCATTGGTGCAAAATAAAACTTCATCTGTGAAAACTCCTTATCTATAGGAATATGATTCCTTACTTTTTGTTTTTTTTTTTGTTTCTA
>DPVV01000490.1 GCA_003526525.1 Lachnoclostridium phytofermentans
CGAATACTTATCAGGAGGTGAAAAATTAATGCCAACATTCACCCAGTTAGTAAGAAAAGGCAGAAAGACAATGGAGAAGAATTCTCAGGCTCCAGCGTTACAAAAAGGATTTGACTCCTTAAGAAAGAAAGCGACAGACGCATCCGCTCCACAAAAGAGAGGTGTGTGTACTGCAGTTAGAACAGCTACACCTAAGAAGCCTAACTCAGCGCTTAGAAAGATTGCCAGAGTTCGTTTAAGTAACGGAATCGAAGTAACAAGCTATATCCCAGGTGAAGGACACAACCTTCAGGAGCATAGTGTTGTTCTGATCAGAGGTGGTAGAGTAAAGGACCTTCCAGGTACAAGATATCATATCGTCAGAGGTACACTTGATACAGCAGGTGTTGCAAAGAGAAGACAGGCTCGTTCCAAATACGGAGCTAAGAGACCTAAAGAAGCAAAGAAATAATTTCTCATTACTAATTTGTTGCAACAAGTTTAGCTTGTATGAAGTAAAACTGTTGTTTCGTAGCGTAAGCTACATTGGAATGCCGGGTTAATTTTTTTTTCGAAGACAAACAACTCCCCTGTGGTTGCGGTATGTTGGATTTGAAAATAGATATTAAACTGAGCATGAACACAGTAATGTGAGTACCGTAGAATTAATGACTGTTATTTAACAGTCGATATTAAGGAGGGAAGCAACGTGCCACGTAAAGGACATATACAGAAAAGAGATGTATTAGCAGATCCTATTTACAACAATAAGGTCGTTACCAAGCTGATTAACAACATCATGCTTGATGGTAAGAAGGGAACTGCACAAAAAATTGTATACGGTGCATTCGAGAAAGTTGCAGAGAAATCCGGTAAAGACGCGACTGAAGTTTTTGAAGAGGCAATGAACAATGTTATGCCTGTTCTTGAAGTTAAAGCTCGTCGTATCGGTGGTGCAACATATCAGGTACCTATCGAAGTTAGACCAGATAGAAGACAGGCACTCGGTCTTCGTTGGTTGACAATGTTCTCTCGTAAGAGAGGCGAGAAGACTATGGTTGATCGTCTTGCTGGAGAGATCTTAGACGCAGCAGCTAACACAGGTTCTGCAGTTAAGAGAAAAGAAGATATGCACAAGATGGCAGATGCAAACAAGGCGTTCGCACACTATCGCTGGTAAGATACAAAGCGTATGTAGAACGCCTCGGCGTTCGCACATTATCACTGGTAAGATACAGAGTTATGTGGAACTCCTCGTCGTTCGCTTACTATCGCTAACAATATGTTAGTATGCCATGGTATACGCTCGTTATCGCTGGTAAAAACTGGATGATAATGAGCGAATCGGCATTTTTGTGTGAATTTTGTTTAACTTGAAGTTTATATTTAAAATTGACCCTGTGAAATATAGGGTTCAATTGCTAAGAATTAAGGAGGAATTATCCTTGGCTGGAAGAGAATACCCATTAGAGAGAACAAGAAACATTGGTATTATGGCTCATATTGATGCTGGTAAGACAACTCTATCAGAGCGTATCTTATACTATACTGGTGTTAACTACAAAATCGGTGATACTCATGAAGGTACTGCTACCATGGACTGGATGGAGCAGGAACAAGAAAGAGGTATCACAATTACTTCAGCCGCTACAACATGTCACTGGACATTGGAGCTTGAGCATAAAAAAGCGCCAGGTGCATTAGAGCACCGTATCAACCTTATTGATACTCCAGGACACGTTGACTTTACTGTCGAAGTAGAGCGTTCCTTACGTGTACTTGATAGTGCGGTTGGTGTATTTTGTGCTAAGGGTGGTGTAGAGCCACAGTCTGAAACCGTATGGCGTCAGGCAGATAAATACAACGTACCAAGAATGGCTTTCGTTAATAAGATGGACATTTCTGGTGCAAACTTTTTTAACGTTGTAGACATGATTAAGAGCAGATTAGGTAAGAATGCAGTACCAATTCAGTTACCAATCGGCAAAGAAGACACATTTAAAGGAGTTATCGATCTTTTCGAGATGAAAGCTTATTATTATCTTGATGATAAGGGTGAGCAAATCGAAATCAAAGAGATTCCAGATGATATGAAAGATGAGGCTGAAGAGTACAGAGCAGCAATGATTGAGTCCATCTGTGAAACAGATGACGATTTAATTGAAGCGTTCTTAGAAGGAAATGAGCCTTCCAATGAAGAGCTTAAGAAAGCTTTAAGAAATGCTACACTTAGCGTTCAAATCATTCCTGTACTTTGCGGTTCCGCATATAGAAACAAAGGTGTTCAGAAGTTACTTGATGCTATTATTGAATTCATGCCAGCTCCTACTGATGTTGAAGATATCAAAGGGTTTGATGAAGAAGGTAATGAAGTTCACAGAATTTCTTCTGACGAGGAACCTTTTGCAGCTTTAGCATTCAAGATTATGGCTGACCCATTCGTTGGTAAGCTCGCATTCTTCCGTGTATATTCAGGTACATTAAACTCCGGTTCTTATGTACTCAATGCTACAAAGAATAAGAAAGAGCGTGTTGGTCGTATCCTTCAGATGCATGCAAACAAGAGAGAAGACCTTGAAAAGGTTTACTCCGGTGATATCGCAGCTGCTGTTGGTTTTAAGTTCACTTCAACAGGTGATACTATTTGTGATGAGAAACATCCAGTAATCCTTGAGGCTATGGAGTTCCCAGAACCAGTTATCGACGTTGCTATTGAGCCTAAGACAAAAGCAGGTCAGGATAAGATGGGTGAAGCTTTAGCAAAACTTGCTGAAGAAGATCCTACATTCCGTGTTCGTACGAATGAAGAAACAGGACAGACAATTATCGCAGGTATGGGTGAGCTTCACCTTGAGATCATTGTTGACCGTCTTCTTCGTGAATTTAAAGTAGAAGCTAACGTTGGTGCACCTCAGGTTGCTTACAAGGAAGGCTTCACTAAAGAAGTTGATATTGATAGTAAGTATGCTAAACAGTCTGGTGGTCGTGGTCAGTATGGTCACTGTAAAGTTAAGTTTAGCCCAATGGACGTTAACGGTGAGAAGGTTTTCGAATTCGTATCTACTGTAGTTGGTGGTGCTATTCCTAAGGAATATATCCCAGCTGTTCAGGCAGGTATTGAAGATGCTATGAAGTGCGGTGTACTTGGTGGTTACCCAGTACTCGGTGTTCGTGCTAACTGTTACGATGGTTCTTACCATGAAGTAGACTCTAACGAAATGGCATTCAAGATTGCTGGTTCTATGGCATTTAAAGATGCTATGCATAAAGCAGGTCCAATTCTTTTAGAGCCTATCATGAGAGTTGAAGTTACTGTACCAGATGATTACATGGGTGATGTTATTGGTGATATCAGCTCCCGTCGTGGTCGTATCGAAGGTACAGAAGATAACAACGGATCTAAGATTATTCGCGGATTTGTGCCATTGTCCGAAATGTTTGGTTACTCCACAACACTTCGTTCTAAGACACAGGGTCGTGGTGCTTACTCCATGTTCTTCTCCACTTATGAGCCAGTTCCAAAGAACGTTCAGGAAAAGGTTCTCAGCAATAAAACTAAGTAATTAAGGTTCGATGGAGGATGTACTTTCTAGTACATTCTTCCATTGATATAAATATAAGCCAAGCGTATTTTTTTATACTTGAAAATATTTTACTTTTGAAATATAATTAGGCTTATAAGGGCTTTTTCTGCCAGTGCAGAGAGCATATATATCATTTGACAATTGTCAGGCGATATAACGATCATAAAATATTTTACACCCAATGATGGGGTGAAATTAAAGGAGGACGTTTTAAAATGGCTAAAGCTAAGTTTGAAAGAAACAAACCACATTGTAATATCGGAACCATCGGTCACGTAGATCATGGTAAAACAACATTAACAGCTGCTATCACAAAGACACTTCATGACAGATTAGGTACTGGTGAAGCTGTAGCATTTGATAAGATTGATAAGGCTCCAGAAGAAAGAGAAAGAGGTATCACAATTTCTACTTCTCACGTTGAGTATGAGTCAAAAGCTCGTCACTACGCACACGTTGACTGTCCAGGCCATGCTGACTATGTAAAGAACATGATCACTGGTGCTGCTCAGATGGACGGCGCTATCCTTGTAGTTGCTGCTACTGATGGTGTTATGGCTCAGACTAAAGAGCATATCTTACTTTCCCGTCAGGTTGGTGTTCCTTACATCGTTGTATTCATGAACAAGTGTGATATGGTTGATGATCCAGAATTACTTGAATTAGTAGAGATGGAAATCAGAGAATTATTATCTGAGTATGAGTTCCCAGGAGATGATACTCCAATCATCCAGGGTTCTGCTCTTAGAGCTCTTGAAGATCCAAACAGCCCATGGGGTGATAAGATTCTTGAGTTATTCGACGCTGTTGATACATGGATTCCAGATCCACAGAGAGCAACAGACAAGCCTTTCTTAATGCCAATTGAGGACGTATTCTCCATTACTGGACGTGGTACTGTTGCTACAGGTCGTGTTGAGCGTGGTGTTCTTCATGTATCTGAAGAAGTTGAAATCGTTGGTGTTAAGGAAGAGACTCGTAAAGTTGTTGTAACTGGTATCGAGATGTTCCGTAAGCTTCTTGATGAGGCTCAGGCTGGTGATAACATCGGTGCACTTTTACGTGGTGTTCAGAGAACAGATATCGAAAGAGGTCAGGTTCTTTGTAAACCAGGTACAATCAAGTGCTACAAGAAATTCACAGCTCAGGTTTACGTATTAACAAAAGACGAAGGTGGACGTCATACTCCTTTCTTCAATAACTATAGACCACAGTTCTACTTCAGAACAACTGACGTTACTGGTGTTTGTAACTTACCAGAAGGCGTAGAGATGTGTATGCCTGGAGATAACATCGAAATGAACATCGAATTAATTCACCCAATCGCTATGGAGCAGGGTCTTGGATTCGCTATTCGTGAAGGTGGACGTACTGTAGGATCAGGTAAGGTTGCTACAATTATCGGCTAATCGATATTTCGTACAATATAATTACTGAATCTATTTCCCGTAAATCCTAATTATTAGGGTTTACGGGATTTTTTTACTCATTTGCTTTTTGGGCGGAACTATGTTATACTATTGCTATAATAAAATAAGTAAAAGAACCGTCGATTAAAAGAAGGGCTTTTAATATTCTACTGTAAAGTAGCTGTATGAAAAAGCATCTTCTTTTTTTTTATATCGAGGGTGGAAAGGTGGTTACAGATTATGAATATGCAGAATAAAACAGTATTTCATAGGAAGTTTGGAAAAGGTATTATCGTCGATCTAAATCAAAACAAATTATCCGTACAATTTGATGCAGGGAAGAAGATATTTTTATATCCAGATGCCTTCCGTCAGTTTTTGGTTCTCATGGAGAAGGATAGTAAGAGTTATGTTGACGGTATGCTAAAGGAAATGGATAGAAAAGAAGAGATTAGTAATCGTATAGCTAGAAAGATGGAACGACATAATCAACTAATTGATAAACTAAAACTCCACCCAAGCTCCCAGATTGTGATACGTTTTTTTGAAAATGATAAAACAGAGTTTCTACAAGACAATGTAATAAACACTGGATTAATACAAACGGGAAAAACAAAAGGAAGTCCAGTCAGACCATCAAGATTACATCAAAACTCCGCATGTATCTTAACGGAACGAAAGGAAGAAGACGACGAGTCAAGCCGTACTATTTTTGGTATTGCAATGCTTGAAGAGGATTTCTTAGGGACAGAGTGTCAAGATGGTAAGATTACACTTCATTCAAAGTATGTTTTACTACTTCCAGATCATTTATCAAAATTAAAATTCTGGAATTACTACGCTGACGAAAGATATCCAGATAAAATGGTCTGGAAGTCAGGAGAATTTAGGTATTGTTCTAATCTTATATCTGCTCAAATCTTAAAGGATATTATGAGTCTACCAAATGAGAATGATACTGCTGCACTAGCAGAGGAATTCTATCATTATTTCTGTGAAATTAATCAGATAGAGGAAAGTACCCTTCCATTACCATCAGGTAAATTATTAGAATAGATACTAAAGAGGTGTGACCGACGAATAAAATTTCATATCAGGAGGTGTTATATATCTTCCCAATAACAAGCGGAGATAGCACTGAATTCCTATGAGTAGCAAAGCTGCCTTTTATGGAATTTAGGGTTATCTCCGCATTTATCATTCAATAAACTTCCATGGATTGGGTTGCATGGAAAATTATCACATGTTATAATTAATTATCAAATAATATGACATAATGTCGTATTCTGCAGCCGTACGAAGTTTGTATTTTGATATAAAGAATAATGAAAATATAGTCGATTTATAAATAGAGGTCAGAGATTGGAAATATTAAATTTGTGAAAGTTGGAGTATAAAAATTAGGTGCAGGGGGAGCATTCTATGAAACTTGGGGGGCTATCAAGCCGCAGAGGCTATTACGATGTATATGATACTCGAAACAAAAGAAAGATTCGTTTCTTTGTAATAATAGGAATAGGAATTCTATCGATAGTTACATTTTTATTATCACTAAATGGGATGCTTCATTCGGAGGC
>DPVV01000612.1:0-22260 GCA_003526525.1 Lachnoclostridium phytofermentans
TTGTTGATTGGATCATGGAAGAAAAAGGGTTGATTCGAACGAAAGATGAGTGTTTTCAGCATATGATTACAGGTGATCCAAACGACGGTGAAATCTTAATTGATACGATTTTTATGACTGTTCTTTTCTTAGGAAGAGCTGGTAAAATCTTAAACCGTCAAGATTGTATCGATGAAGCCAATTATCAGATTATCAACCATATCAAATATCTTTTTAACAAAGAGGAAGGCCTGTTTTATCATGGTTGGAATTTTAACAAAAATAACAATTATGGAAAAGTAATGTGGGCTAGAGGTAATAGCTGGTATACGGTAGGAATTATAGAATACCTTGAGCAAACAAAATTGGATACTGCAATTGCACGCCATTTCTTAAGTGTATATAAGATGCAGGCAGCAGCATTAAAGAAATATCAAGATCCTAAGTTAGGTTTGTGGCATACGGTTATTAATCATGATGAAACCTACATTGAAATATCAGCGTGTTCTGCATTTTTAGCAGGTATTATGAAGGGAGTAAGATTAGGCTACTTATCAAAAGTTGACTATCTTCCCGTTATTATAGAGGGTGTAAAGCAGATATTACCTTATATTACGAAAGATGGAGTGGTCGAAAGTGTCTCTTATGGAACTCCAATTGGTCACGATGTTGAATTTTATCAAAACATACCATGCTGTCCGATGACCTATGGACAAGCACTAATGATTGTTATGCTTCAAGAACTGTTAGAAGAAGAGTGGGAAGAGTTACTTACGCAACTGTAAACATAAGTGTTACGAATAGAGGTAGTGTATGAAACAACGTGTTTTTTATGAGGAATTCGAGCCTTTTTACTATTATAATGGAAATACGCAGGATTGGAATATGGAGGGATTTCATTTTCATAAAAACTATGAAATTATTCTATTTATGTCGGAGGGGGCTTCCATATATATCAATGATCGAGTATTCAAGGTTAAAAAGGGTGATTTATTTTTAATTAATAATCGAGAGTACCATAAAACAGAGGGTGTAGAAGGGAAAGAGTACAAGAGATTTGTATTAATGTTTGACCCTGAACCCATTGTTCAGTTAGGGACCACAATGGGGTATTCATTTACCAAGTACTTTGAGGAAGATTCAGAAGATTTTATCCATATGATAAGGTTTTCAGAGGAACACCTGACTGAGATAATTAAGTTGTTTCAAAAAATTGAAGCATTGCATCTGAATTGTAATACAAAACATGACAATATGAGAATGACATTAGCAATGTTAGAGCTGATTGTATATGTAAATCAACAGTTTGATTTTTTAACAATCAGCGAGGAACGCGGTAAGGAACATGAATTAATACTAGAAAACAGTATTGAGGACCGTGAGCTAATTGAACAAATTAAGAAATATATCAATGCTAATATAGAGAATAAGTTAGACTTGGTAGAAATAGCAGATTATTTTTATATGAATAAATATTATCTAAGTCATTATTTTAAGAAGAAAACTGGTTTCACAATGAGTCAGTATATCTCCAATTGTAAGATTGCAGCTGCTAAGACGATGTTGAAAAAAGGATATTCGGTAACCGAAACAGCAGTTGCACTATCTTACAACAGTGATAGTCATTTTGTTAGTATCTTTAAAAAGATGACAGGGACAACACCAAAGAAGTGGTCGCAAGAGTAGGATAATTTATTCATGATATGGCTGGTTTGACTTACGAAAATCAGAAGGTGACACCATACAAAATTTCTGAAATACACGGTTGAATTGTGAAAAACTAGTAAATCCGCAGTTGGAAGCAATTTCTGTAATCTTAGAATGAGTATTAATTAGAGCAAACTGTGCATTTCTAATCCTTGTCATTTGGATGTAATGAGTCAGGGTATAACCAGTTATCTTTTTAAATTGGTGTGATAAATAATAAGGGCTGATATAGAACTGCTTTGCAAGTTTTTCTAATGTAATATCTTCTTGATAATGGTTGTGTATATAAAAGGTAATGTCGTATATTTTACGATTTAGATCATTTTCAAAATCCTCTTTTATATAAATATTATGGGAATCAAGTTCCCAAAGTTTGTGTAAAAATTCAACGAATTTATGGTGAATGAGAATTTTTTTTAACTCTTCGGGAATTAACTTCTTTGATAACTCAAAAATTTCATTCAAAACATGATTGAGAATTGCTGTTTTCGTTTGATCAAAGCGATAAATTGGTACGGCATTATAAAACGGTTTTAAAATACTTTGAAAAGCAAGGTCTGTTAGGAAAAAGGATTCTGGTAAGATAAAACTAATAATTAGTCTTTTACTAGGTAAACCAGGGGAGTATACAGTTTTGTGAAGAAGCGAAGGGCGTAGTAAGACGATATCATTCATTTTAATGTCATAAGGGATACCATTAATTATGTGGCAGGCTTTAGGACTTAAGAGAATGTGTATTTCATAAAATGAGTGAAAATGTTGAAAGTCCATATTAACTTGATAGGATCGCTCATCATAGTCAAAATGATAAAATAAAGAATCTTCACCAGTATTAATCTTAATTTGATAGTTTTGTTCGTAAAGTAAATTATTATGCATCGAAGAAAGCCTCCCTTTGCGATAATTTTATAATAAGAAAGCAAAATATGCAATGTTTTATGGACGCTTTGACAAAATAACGATAGATTTTGACGTAAAAAATCAATATACTTAGCCTACATCGATTCATATATCAATATATTTTAAGAAAATGAGGAAAGAAATACAAATGATGAATACTATGTCAAAACGATCTACGGTTATGATTGCTGTAAGTTTTATGATTTTAATGATAGCACTAGGAATGAATGATTCTCTTCGTGGGATTTTCGCTCCAGCATTTGAAGAACATTTCTCTATCAGTAGCATGCAGTTGTCAGTCATTATTATGGTGAGTTATTTGGGTAATTTAGTTTTTGTTTCTGTAGGTGGTAATTTACTTGATCGATTCAATAAAAAGACAGTAATTCTATCCGTATTGGCGTTATGGATGGCCGCCATTACTACCTATGTGGTAACAGATAGTTATTTGTTTTTGTTAGTAGGTATGTTTATTACGATGGGAACCTCCACATTGTTAAATACAGCAATCAGTATTTTAACACCTATAATTTTTGTGGTTTCTCCTATCTTCATGGTGAACTTATTTTACTTTGTACAAGGGCTTGGTACTTCTGGTAGTCAGAACATTATAGGTAGATTCTTTTATGAGTTTGCTTCCTGGAAGTATATTAATCTTGTGTTACTTTTACTTGGGCTGATTAGTTTTATTCTGATAGCCATGACAAAATTTCCAACGATAGAACATAAGAAAGAAAAGAAAAAGATTTCTTATGCACAGGTAGTTAAAACAAGAGGATTTCTATTATTAATCATTATCTTTGGGACTTATTTTATTGCAGAACACGGAATCTTAAACTGGTTTCTAACTTATGCAGTAAATGGATTGCAGATTAACCAAGCAAAAGCATCATCGATTTTGTCGTTATTCTTTGGCGGTATTATGATAGGGCGACTTTTATTTGCACCACTTGTGCAAAAGATAGGGGCACTAAAGAGTATTCAAATATTTGGAGGTATGGGTACTGCATTATTTGTTCTTGGCTTTCTATTTAAGACAAATGGTCTTTGGTTACTTGGGATTTCAGGGCTTTCGGTATCGATAATTTATCCTACACTACTTCTTTTGATTCGCTTCGTATTTCCGGAGGAAGTTGTAGCAACAGCAACAGGAGCCATTGTAAGTATCGCAACTTTATTTGATATTGGCTTTAATTTAATTTTTGGAGGCTTAGTAATTGCCCTTGGTTATCAAATCAGTATGATGATACTTCCAATTTGTATGATAGCTTTTTTTAGTAGTTTTCTTGTTTTGAAAAAGAAAGTAGGCGCATAAAAAATTTCTTATTTTTGGGTGGTTGGTTGGGTTTGCGTCAACGGAAGCAAAAAATGCAATATAATTTGATTTAAATAACTTAATATGCGTAGATATTGTTCCTCGTTTTTTGTATGATTGGCTTATACAAAAGGTAAGGGAGAGTAGTTTAAAACATTAGGTTTCAACTACTAAGTAGCGCAGTATTCAACTTCCTAGCAAGTTAAATACGCAGAAAGAGGTTAAGATGAAACAAAAAGATTGGAATGAAGTGATATCACTTTATGCAACTAGTTTTGAAAAGGTATTGTACGAAGAAGATACTGCATTTATGGATGGTATGAAAAAGAATGCTTTAGTAAATGATGATATTAGGCGTTATCAGCATTGGGAATGGACACAGGGTGTTGGTTTATATGGATTCTGGAATTTATATCAGTTCACAAAAGATGAGAAGTATTTATCAATTTTAACAAGTTACTATGAAAGACAAATTAAGTTAGGGCTACCGAGTAAAAATGTAAATACAATGGCACCAATGTTAACATTAGCTTTTCTAGCAGAGCATCTAAAACGTGATGATTATATGAAATTATGCGTAGAATGGGCAGAATTTGTTATGAAGGACTTCATAAGAACAAAAGAAGGAGGCCTTCAGCATATAACTTCTGATACCCTAAATGATCAGGAGCTGTGGGATGATACTTTATTCATGACAGTGCTGTTTTTGGCTAAGGTAGGTAAGATTTTAAACAATCAGGCATATATAGAAGAAGCAAAATATCAATTTATGCTTCACTTAAAATATCTTTGTGATACAAAAACTGGGCTTTGGTATCATGGATGGACCTTTGAAGGAAACCATAACTTTGCGAGTGCTTTTTGGGGAAGAGGAAATTGTTGGATAACAATTGCAATACCAGAATTCTTAGAAATGATTGAATGTGATCATGTTGTCAAGACAATGCTTACGAATGCATTGATAAGGCAGGCTGAAAGTTTAAAAAAGTTTCAGGCACAAAATGGTATGTGGCGTACGTTAGTCGATGATGAAACTTCCTATGTAGAAGCGAGTGCAACTTGTGGGTTTGGTTATGGATTATTAAAAGGTGTTTCCTTAGGGATTTTAGATGAAAGTTATACAGAGGTGGCATTAAAACCACTCAATGAAATCTTAAATTATACCAACGAAGAAGGAATTTTACACCAAGTGTCTTATGGCACTCCAATGGGACGAGATTCGAAACAGTTTTACAAAGATATTGAATTAAAGCCAATGCCATATGGACAGGCATTAGCGATGCTTTACTTAATGGAAGTAATGAAACTTCAAAATAAATAAAAGGAAGGTAGAAACTTATGAGAAAGTTATTAAAAAATGTAACTCTAGCATTAACAGTAGTAGCATTGGGGGCATCTATGATAGGATGTAGTGCGAATAAAAGCAATGACGCAGGTCAAAATGGTAGTAAGACTGGTACATTAAAAGTATTACTTCCAGAAGATAAAGGAGAGCAAGATCCACTCAATATTGCGTTAGAACAGTGGAGCAAGGAAACAGGTAACAAACTTGATAAAATCATTATTTCCCATGATGATCAGTTACTTAAGTTCCCAGCAATGGCAAAAAACAAAGATCTTCCAGATTTAATTGCTACAACAAGATTACATCAGTTATATCCAGAAGAATTCGTAGATATGTCTACCGTTGTTGATACAAGCTTATTTGAAGAATCAGCGTTAAAGATTGTTGGTCAAGATTATAAATCTGATAAGATTTCAGGTCTTCCAAGACAGTTTACAACAACATGTATGTTTTATAATGCAGATGCATTAAAAGCTGCTGGCGTAGAGGCACCTACACTAGATAATCCATGGACATGGGATGAATTATATGCGAATGCAGAAAAGATACAACAAAGTGGTGCAGCAAAATATGGTTTTGCGGCTGATGTATCTAGAGCTAGATATGATATCTTAATGTATGCAAATGGTGGTTCCTTAGTGCAAAAAGATGGCGACACTTTTAAGGTAACTGTCAACAGCGCACAAAATGTTGATACCTTAACTAAGTTTGTGGAAGCAAATAATAAGGGTGTTATGCCAAAAGCAATTTGGGCTGGTGGTTCTACTGATAATCCAGTGGAATACTTCAAAAATGGTGATGCAGCTATCCTATTATCAGGTTCTTGGAACTACACTCCTATTAGTTCAGATGTAAAATTTGAATTTGGTGTTATGCCATCACCGAAGGGAACTTCTTCACAAGGTGCAATCATTGGAGGAGAAGCATTAGCAGTTCCTGAAAAAGCTCCAAACAAAGAATTAGCATTAGAGTTCATTAAATGGTTCTACGAAGAAAATAATTTCAAAAATTATATAGAAAATGATAAAGGGTTATCTGCAATTAAATCAGTTGTATACACTCCAGCAGATGCAAAAGTTGCAGACGATTTTAAAGTAATTCAAAGTGAAGTTTCTAATGTAACGGAATCTTTTAGAGTAGATGAAAGCTCTGCTTGGAGAACTTACAAAGATAATGAATACAGAGATTATATCAAACGTGCTGTAAGTGGTGAATTAACTCCACAAAAGGCATTAGATTCATTCGCTAAAGAATTAAGCGACTCTTCAAAGTGGGAAATCGCTAAATAAGCTATTCGTGAGTTAGTGATTGTAGTCCAGTAGTAAAAAAACTAAATATTTCAATGTAGTAAATCATGTGATGAGGATTGCATGCCACATGGTGGCAATGAGGTAGAGCTGGTAGCGTAAGCGGATTGCGAATATCCCTTGACAGTTCTCACATGATTTACTGCATAAATATAGTTGGAACAATCTAAACTGCACGTGCTTTGAATTTACAGGAGGAAGAATAAATGCGTAAACAGAAACAGGCATTTTGCCATACCCGTGCGTTCTGGTTGTTCGTTGCACCAGCGCTGTTTTTATTCTCAATATTTTTCATACTTCCATTAATCTTAAGTATTGTTTTTTCCTTTACAAACTTCGATGGTTGGAAAACTATGGATTTTGTAGGGTTTGAAAATTACACCAAAGTTTTATCAGATCCGAATTTTTATAAAGTAATGGGCAGAACATTTTTATATACCTTATTCAGCCTTCCTTTTAAAGTTATTATTCCGTTATTAATTGCAGTTTTAGTTACTTCTAAATGGTTAAAAGGTAAAACTGCTGTTCGTACTCTTATTTACATTCCGGTGTTATTATCATCATTAGTTGTTGGTATTACAATTAACTGGATGTTTGGCCAAGAATATGGTCTCATAAATTACATTCTTCAGTCAATTGGCATTGATCCATTACAATGGTCATTAAATCCGAAACTAGCAACCTTCGTAGTTAGCTTTGCCTCAAATTGGGCTTCTACAGGTTTTTATATGGTTATATTTATTGGAGGTATTAATAATATTTCAAAAGAATTGTATGAAGCGGCTGGCGTAGATGGTGCGAAAGGTTTCCAGGTATTCCGAAAAGTTACTCTTCCTATGCTTTCTCCTACAATCTTTATTGTATTATTATTATCAACAATTAACTTATTAAAAGAGTATGCATTGGTTCAGGGAATTACTTCCGGTGGTCCTGGTACATCTACGACCTATATTGTACAGTATATTTTCGATCAAGGATTTACACAGTACCGTTACGGATATGCATCTGCAATTGGTATTATTGTAAGTTTAGTATTTATCGGCATTACTGCAATCCAATTTAAAGTGACAAAAGGAGGGGAAGTT
Source organism: Lachnoclostridium phytofermentans (assembly GCA_003526525.1). Classification (GTDB taxonomy): domain Bacteria; phylum Bacillota; class Clostridia; order Lachnospirales; family Lachnospiraceae; genus Lachnoclostridium. Next base: position 7,639 of record DPVV01000612.1, read on the forward strand.
TAATGAAAACGAAAAGCAAACAGACCCTAAAAAGCGTGATTGTTACAATAATTGGATTTACAACTGCAATATTTATGCTGTTTCCAATCATCTGGCTTTTAATGAGTTCATTTAAAAGTTCGTCAGAGTTATTTGCATATCCATTGCATCTTTTTCCTAAGAAATTTTCCCTTGATTCCTACCGTGATGTGCTCAATAGTGGATTCTTAGTATATATAAAAAACAGTTTATTTTTAGCTGTGGTAGGAACGATTATTACACTTATCATTAGCTCTATGTGTGGCTATGGTCTGGCAATTTATCGTCATGAAATTAAATATTCCAATAAAGTTTTTAGTATCTTTTTATTAGGAACGTTAATTCCAGGTGAAATCCTAACAATCTCACAGTTTACTGTAATATCTGAAATAGGTTTATACAATAACATCTGGGGTGTTATTCTTCCAGTGGTAACAACAACGACAGGTATCTTTATGTACCGCCAGCACTATATGTCAATTCCACTATCCTTAGCAGAGTCAGCAAGACTTGATGGAGCTACAGAATTTAGAATTTTTAGATCCATTATGTTACCGCTTGGTTCTTCTGTTACAGTAACATTAACAATCTTCTCTTTTATGTGGAGATGGAATGATTATATATTACCACTGATGGTATTATCCGATCAGAAGAAGTTCACAATTCAGATTGCAATTAAGAGTTATATTGGTATGATGGGTGTCAATTGGAATGCAATTTTAGCTTCCTCTATTATATCTATTTTACCATTAATCATTCTCTTTATGTTCTTACAAAAATACATTACTGGCGGAATTGCAAGCACCGGTGTGAAAGGTTAAGGTATTAGAATGAATCGTTATCTCAATCATCTAATTCGTTCTACAGAACGAAGCGTAGAAGATTTTCTAAGATTACAGATTCAGCTTCCGGGTTCTTTTGAATCCGGAAGAATCCAAAGTGAAATCTTAGAAGGTAAACCGACTATTTATGCATTAGCACAGGCTGTAGCAGTTTATGAACAGCAAAATAGTAAATTTTATCGTAGTAAAAAGTTATATGAAGCAATCAACAATGCATTAGACTTTATAAAAAGGTATCAGCGTGAAGATGGAAGTTTTGATTATCCTTCCTGTAACTTTCAGTCAGCAGCAGATACCTCTTTTTGTTTTAAAAGACTTATGTATGGCTATCGTTTAATAGAAAAGTATGATGATACCGAAGAAGGCGAAGTTTTAAAGAATAAGTACCTATTTATAATGAAAAAAGCACTTGATGCTATTGTAATAGGCGGATTTCATACACCAAATCATCGCTGGGGAATATGTGCAGCCTTACTACAGGGAGCAAATTTATTTCGTTTTGATGTAGAGTTTTCAGAGAAATTGAAAAACAGAGCGAGTGAATATCTAAGAGAAGGCATTGATGGTAATGAAGATGGCGAATATGCAGAGCGTTCCACAGGGAATTATAATGCAGTAGTAAATAATTCAATGATTACAATGTTTGAAGAAACGAAGGATATCACTTTTTTAGGGTATGTAAAGCGTAATCTTCATATGATGCTAACCTATATTGATTCGGATGATTCAATATTTACACAGAACTCAACAAGACAAGATCAAGGGAAAAAAGAGTATGCGGATAAGTACTTTTATCAATTCCTTTACATGGCTAGTCAAAAGGTTGAGTTAGAGGAATCGCTTCGAAAAGAATTTGATGCAGCCGCCCATAAGATAATAAAAGATAATGTAGAGCGAGGAGATATCGCACCAGATTGTCTATTTTATCTTATGCTACATGATTTCATGTTGCAACATGAGTTTAAACAGTATGGATTTTTAGAGACATATCGAGTACATTATAAAGATTCAGGCGTAGTTCGTGTTAAGAATCATAATTTCTGCTATAGTATTTTACATGGAAAACATAACTTTTTATTTATTAAATTTAAAGATACTCCAATCTATGTTAGAATAGGTGAAAGTATAGGGCCAATACGTGCGTTTGCATCCGATACTATAGAAGTTTTACAAGATGACAAAGAGTGTGTATTAACCTCTGAGGTAGAAAGTCAGTATTATTTGCCTTTCAAAGAAGCTCCAGAGTCGAATGACTGGTGGAAGATGGATCATACCAAACGTGAAATTCTAGTTACTTCGATATTAAAGATTCAAGTAAGAATCAAAGAATTAGAAGATGGGATAAGGCTTCATGTAAGTGGGGCAGGGTTAGACCGAGTACCTTTAAGGATTCAAGTGTGCATTCCAGACGGTAGCATAATAGAAAATGAAATGCTTTATATGAAAACTGTCAAAGGGGAAGGCATGGTATTACGAAACGGCCTGATTCATGTGCATCATGATGTGAACAATTTAACCATTGGTCCAGGTTTTGGTACGCATGAATTTTGTGGTCACTACAATGGTGAAGAGCGTAATACGGATGGTTATACTCTATTTTTTAATGAGTATACACCATTTAAAAAACAATTGGAGATTAGGTTAAACGAAGAATAAGAGAAGGCTAAGAGAAGAAGATAACTCATTTTTGAGGGAGGTGAGATCATGGACTACTATATCGGGGTTGATTTAGGAGGTACCAACATTGTAGTTGGGTTGGTAAGCAAAGAGTACAAAATAGTGGACCGTTGTTCGTGTTCCACAAATCTTCCACGTTCTGCGAAAGAAATTGTGGATGATATTGCTCGTTTGATACAACAATTGTTAATAAAACAAAAGATTTCAATAGACCAGATAAAGTCCATTGGCGTCGGTGTTCCAGGAACAGCCAATAAAGAAACAGGAATAGTGGAATATGCAAATAATCTTGGGTTTTATGATGTTGATTTTATATCCTTATTAAAAGAGCATTTCGATACAAAGATTTGTTTTGATAATGATGGAAATGCAGCAGCTTGGGGAGAATATTTAGCAGGCTGCGCGAGAGGATATCATTCCTTAGTTGCAGTCACCATAGGAACTGGTGTTGGTGGTGGAATTATAATCAATGATGAAATTTATACAGGAAGTAATTATGCTGCTGCTGAAATCGGGCATCATGTTATTTGTATGGATGGAATCCCATGTAATTGTGGTAGAAAAGGATGTTTTGAAGCCTACGCCTCAGCAACTGCTTTAACCACACAAATGAAAGCAGCGATGGAATTAGACAAAAAATCCTATCTTTGGGATCTTTGTGACGGTAATCTGGAAAAAGTAGAAGGAAAGATTTTATTTGAGGCTGTTTTAAAAGAAGACAAGACTGCAACGCTGGTTCTAGATAAATTCATTCAATATTTAAGTGTTGGGATTGCTAATATGATTAATATATTTCAACCAGATATTTTATGCATTGGTGGGGGGATTAGTAAATCAGGTCATCTTTTTATAGAACCACTGATCGAATGTGTAAATCAACAAGTTTATACAAGAAATAGTTCAAAACAGACCAAGATAGTAATTGCAACGCTAGATAATGATGCAGGAATTATTGGAGCAGCTCATTTAAAATAGATTGTGCTTTTAAGGTATGGATAAAGCAGGCAATGTATAAAGCAGGCGATGTATAAAGCAGGCGATGAATAAAGCAGGCGATGTATAAAGCAGGCAATGTATAATCTGAGTGTTCTGTATGAAACTATATAATAACCAATTTGACAAAATAATATGGAATAGGCCTTTTACAATAAGGGACAAAAGAAAAGGAGCTGTGCACTAAAAAATATTAGTGCACAGCTCCTTTTATGGCATTTGAATTTAGTCTTGCAAAGTAAAATGCTCGAGTTATACCGAAATTTAGTTTTGCGAAGTTACATTGCTCAAGTCATACCGAAATTTAGTTTTGTAAAGTTACAATGCTCGAGTCATACCGAAATTTAGTTCTGCATTCAACTTAACTCAACTTTTCCTAAATAAAAAGAGGAATTCGAATTATTTTGTAGAATAGTATAGTTAGAAGGTATTATTTAGTATAAGACAATAATCGGATTTGCGGCATGAAGAGCACGCCTTTTATCAGAAGTTTGGAAGGCAACTTCTGATAAGTTGTATTACCATAATACTGTATCGTGATACATTGGGACAAGGTTCGAATTCTTTAAAAACGGAATAGGATGTTAATAAGACCCGGATGGCTACGTTTATTTAGGAATGGAGGTTAGGATGGAGCAGTTGAAACTGAACATAAGAAAACTTCAGGAGCAAAGAGAGCATGAATATTTGAGTCCCTATGCAGCATTCAGTGATTGTTCCCTTGGTAGAGATATCGAAGAGGTTGCTTGCGACATTCGCCCAGTGTTTCAAAGAGACCGAGATAGAATTTTACATTCTAAAGCATTTCGTCGACTCAATGGAAAAACACAGGTGTTTTTAGCACCAGAAGGAGACCATTATCGAACCAGAATGACCCATACTCTCGAAGTTTCGCAAAATGCGAGAACAATTGCTAAGGCACTTCAACTAAATGAAGATTTAACTGAGGCAATTGCATTAGGACATGATTTAGGCCATACCCCATTTGGCCATGCAGGAGAGAGAGCACTAAACCGTGTATACGAAGGTGGTTTTGAACATCATTTGCAAAGCATACGAGTAGTGGAGTTATTAGAAAAGCATGGGAAGGGGCTAAACCTTACGAAAGAAGTAAGGGATGGAATAAAAAATCATCAAACAGCCGGAAGCCCATCGACCTTAGAGGGTAAGGTAGTAAGGCTATCGGATAAAATTGCATATATAAATCACGACATAGATGATGCCATTCGTGGGCAAATTATAAAGGAGGATGAGATTCCGAGAGAATTCACAGAGGTCCTTGGGTATAGCTCGGTAGAGAGGCTAAATACCTTAATTCATGATATTGTTATTCATAGCTTCGGAAAAGCCGATATTATTATGTCAGAGCGAGTAAAAGAGGCTATGTTAGAGCTTAGAAAATATATGTTTCGCAGTGTATATACGAATCCTGTCGCCAAAGGGCAGGAGGCAAAAGCAGAGAAGATGATAGAACAGCTTTATCGTTATTATAATTCGCATCTTGACTCCTTGCCAGAAGAGTACTTGTTTATGATAGAAGAGGAAAAGGAACCAGCTGGAAGAGTTGTGTGTGACTATATCGCTGGTATGACGGACCGATATGCGGTTGCGAAATATAAAGAAATCATGATTCCTACATCGTGGGATGTGTATTAGGAAATGATGATTCCTAGGGTATAGGGTAATAAGAAAATAATGATTCCTAGAGTATAGGGTATTAAGAAAATAATGATTCTGACATCATAATATTAAATTATAGATACAATAAATGTTAGTAAATATATGGTAGTATATATTTTTGAAAAATATGAGGTACATTCTGAAAAAGGAAATTTAATATACAAATCCTTGTAGTTGTTAGGATGAGAATGAATAAGTGAATGAATCTAAGAAATGGAGCTAACTATGTATTATCCAGAGGAACTTGTGGAAGAAGTTAGAGAACGCAATGATATCGTTGATGTGATTGGTTCTTATGTAAAATTGCAAAAACGTGGCGCCAACCACATGGGACTATGTCCATTTCATAATGAGAAATCCCCGTCATTTTCCGTAAGTGGTTCGAAACAGATGTATCACTGTTTTGGATGTGGTGTTGGGGGAAATGTGTTTACCTTCCTGATGGAATATGAGAATTATACCTTCGTGGAAGCGTTACGAGTATTAGGTGAACGAGCTGGAGTGAAACTACCAGAATTAGAATATTCGGAAGAAGCAAAAAAGGCAGCAGATTTAAAAACAAGAGTCTTAGAGCTTTATAAAGAGGCTGGTAAGTACTATTTTTACCAACTAAGAAGTAAGCAAGGAGAAGAAGCACTAGCTTATTTAAGAAATCGAGGACTTAGCGAGGAAATAATAACAAAGTTTGGACTTGGGTATTCTACCAAATACTCCGATGATTTATATCAATATATGAAAAAAGCTGGGCATGAAGATACGTTATTAAAACAATCTGGCTTATTTACAATGGAAGAAAGTAAAGGAGCTTATGATAAGTTTTGGAACCGAGTCATGTTTCCTATTATGGATGGGAACAATAAAGTGATAGCATTTGGTGGCCGAGTGATGGGCGATGGAGTACCAAAGTATTTAAACTCTCCGGAAACAATAATATTTGATAAAAGCCGGAATTTGTTTGGCTTAAACTTTGCAAGAACATCAAGAAAGGATTATTTTCTTATCTGCGAAGGTTACATGGATGTAATAGCACTTCATCAGGCAGGATTTCAGAATGCAGTAGCCTCTTTAGGAACTGCATTTACATCACAACAGGCAAGATTATTATCTCGTTATACGAAAGAAGTGTATCTTACCTATGATAGTGATGGTGCCGGAGTTGCAGCAGCGATTCGAGCGATACCGATACTGAAAGAAGCAGGGCTTTCTGCGAAAGTAATCGATATGAAGCCATATAAGGATCCGGACGAATTTATCAAGGCACTTGGAGCAGAGGAGTATCAAAATCGTATTGATCAAGCAATGAACAGTTTCTTCTTTGAAATTTCTGTATTAGAAAGGGATTATGAGTTACAAGATCCGGAGCAAAAGACCAAGTTCTTTAATGAGATGGCGAAGAAACTGTTAGTATTTACAGAGGAAATTGAGAGAAACAACTACATTGAGGCGTTGTCAAGAAAATATAATGTTTCCTATGACAATTTAAGAAAACTGGTAAACCGTTACGGTGCCCAAATGACAGTAGTGAACGTAGCGAAGGAAACAAGAGAACGAGAAAAAGAACAAAATGCGAAAAAAAGCAAACCAGAAGAAGGGATGCTTCAGTCGCAAAAGATATTGCTAACCTGGTTGATAGATGATTCTAAGGCGTTTGATAAGATTCGAGGTATTATAACAGCGGATGATTTTACAGAGGAATTATATCGCGAGGTTGCTAACATGGTCTTTGAGCAATACGAAAGCGAACAAAAAGTTACTCCTGCTAAGATTATTAATCGTTTTGAAAGCAAGGAGTTGCAAAATGAAGTAGCCAGTCTATTCTCGACTTCCATTCAGCTTGAGATGACAGAGGCAGAGAGAAGAAAGCTTTTTGCAGATACGGTAGTACGTGTGAAAAGAGCGAGTCTTGACATTGCTTATAAGAAAGCAATTGAAGACAATGACATTATGGCACTTCAGAATGTCATGAAAGAACAGCATGGCTTAGAGAAATTGCATAGTTCTTTAAATCATGGTTAAACTGTGAAAATATAGGGTATCGAATTATACAACATTCAGACGAAGAAAGAAGGAAGTATTTATGGATGAAACCATGGCAAAATTTCACGACAAGCTGAAAGAATTGTTGGAGTATGCAAAAAAGAAAAAGAATGTACTAGAATACGAAGAGATTAATGACTTCTTTTCTGATATGGAGATTGATGCGGACCGTATTGAGAAAATCTATGAGTATTTAGAGGCACATAATATTGATGTTTTGCGTGCACCAGAATTAGAGGAAGCTGATGAGGTTGATGAAAGCGATTTAGCTTTGATCGAGGCAGAAGAAGAGGAAATATCTAACATTGATCTAACTGTACCAGAGGGAATTAGTACGGAAGATCCGGTGCGGATGTATCTAAAGGAAATTGGTAAAGTACCGCTTTTAAGTGCAGATGAAGAAATAGGTCTTGCACAACGTATGGAGCAAGGTGATAAAAATGCAAGGAAAAGACTTGCAGAAGCGAATTTAAGACTGGTAGTTAGCATAGCAAAACGCTATGTTGGCCGTGGCATGCAGTTTTTAGATTTGATACAGGAAGGAAATCTTGGATTAATTAAAGCCGTAGAAAAATTCGATTATCGAAAAGGATATAAATTTAGTACGTATGCAACCTGGTGGATCCGTCAGGCGATTACAAGAGCGATTGCAGATCAAGCAAGAACGATCCGTATTCCGGTTCATATGGTAGAGACCATAAATAAATTAATCCGTGTGCAACGCCAGCTATTACAAGAGCTTGGTAGAGAACCATTACCAGAGGAAGTTGCGAAGGAAATGAATATTCCAGTAGAACGTGTGCGTGAAATTCAGAAAATATCGCAAGAACCAGTTTCTCTTGAGACTCCAATTGGTGAGGAAGAAGACAGTCACTTGGGTGATTTTATTCAAGATGATAATGTACCGGTTCCTGCAGAAGCAGCAGCATTCACATTATTAAAAGAACAATTAATGGAGGTACTTGGCACATTAACAGATCGTGAGCAAAAAGTATTACGATTACGTTTTGGGTTAGATGATGGTCGTGCCAGAACACTGGAAGAAGTAGGAAAAGAGTTTAATGTAACGAGAGAGCGAATCCGTCAAATTGAAGCAAAGGCACTTCGCAAATTAAGACATCCAAGTCGTTCTCGCAAGTTAAAGGATTATTTAGAGTAATTAATCCATTTAGATTAATTAATATCGTACCAGAGGAAGGAAACTAGTTTTACATGAACTTATCAAAACGATTACGAATGGTGGCTGATTGTGTCACAAAAGGAAATGTGGTTGCAGATGTAGGCTGTGATCACGCCTACATTTCCATATATCTTGTAGAAGGAAAGATTGCACCTAAAACGATAGCTCTTGATGTAAATGAGGGTCCGCTGTTGCGGGCGCAGGAAAACATCATAAGCTACGGGATGGGGAATCTGATAACGACAAGGTTATCCGATGGACTTCATATGTTAGAACCAAATGAGGTGGATTCGATTGTCATCGCTGGCATGGGGGGACCCCTAATGATTAAAATATTAGAAGAAGGCAGCGAGTGCGTCAAGGCGGCAAAAGAGTTAATCTTACAGCCACAATCTGAAATCTGGCGGGTACGAGAGTATCTACATAATCTGAACTTCGAAATTACTAAAGAGGATATGTGTATTGACGAAGGTAAGTATTATACGGTACTTTACGCGCAGCCCCAATTTTTACGGGGCTGTGTTGCATTGCCTCAATCTTTAGGTGGCGGTGCTGCAATGTCTCAATCTTTAGGGGGCTGTTCTGCATTGTCTCAATCTATAGGTGGCGGTGCTGTATTGTCTCATGAAAAAAGGGATAGTGCTACATTACCCCGAGAAGAGGGTAGTTTTCGTGAAGAGAGGGAAGTCACGAAGGAAACCAAAGAGTTATATAATAGGTATGGGAGATATCTCTTAGAAAATAAACATCCGATATTGAAGCAATTTCTTGAGAAAGAGAGGACAAAAGCATATCAAATAAAAGAGAATTTAGAAAGCAATAGTACTCCTAAAAATCGAGAGAGATATGCAGAGCTTTTAAAGGAAATTGAAATGTTAGAGGATGCATTGCAATACTATAGATCTTAGAGGGGACTAGAAGTGATTTGTCTTGCGAGCAAGACAAAACAGAAAAGAGGTAATAAGTATATGGGAATGTTTAAAGTAACGATTGATGGCGTAACAAAGGAATATAAACAGGGTACGACTTATCTGGAAATCAGTAAGGAATATCAGTCTCAGTTTAAGCATGAGATAATACTTGTTTTAATGAACGGAAGATTACGTGAGCTTTTTAAAACATTAAAGCAGGACTGTACGATTGAGTTTGTTACAATCTCTGATGATGCTGGTCGTAAAACTTATGCCAGAGGGCTTATTTTTGTAATGATACGAGCTATTTATCGTGTATTAGGTCATGAAAATATTGATAAGGTAAGGGTGGAACACTCGATTGGTTCAGGCTTGTATTGCGAATTAGACGGAAAAGTTAAAGTAGATGCTACATTAATGGATAAGGTTAAGAAAGAGATGCAATCCATTATTCAGCGAGACATACCATTTATGAAACGTTCCATAGCTACTGCGGAGGCAGCAGAATTATTCCATAAGTATCAGATGTATGATAAGGAAAAACTATTTCGCTACCGCCGTGTATCCAGTGCAAATCTCTATAATTTAGATGGATTTGAGGATTATTATTATGGTTATATGCCTGCAAGCACAGGAATCTTAAAGTATTTTGATATATTTCCATACGAAGATGGATTTATCTTGATGCTACCAACGAAGGAAGAACCAGAAACAGTTCCAGAGTTTAAACCAAGAAAGAATCTATTTGAAACACTTCAGCAGGCCAATCAATGGGGAAGAACCATGGAGATTTCTACGGTTGGCTCCTTGAATGATGAGATAACGAAAGGGAATATGAATGACATCATTCTGATTCAGGAAGCATTACAGGAGAAGAGAATAGCAGAGATAGCAGAAAAGATTAAGAGTGCAGGGAATAAGAAGTTTATCATGATTGCTGGACCGTCCTCTTCTGGCAAGACCACATTTTCTCATCGTTTGTCAATTCAGTTACGTACCCTTGGATATAAGCCACACCCGATTGCCATCGATGATTACTTTGTGAATCGAGAAGATACTCCAAAAGATGAATTTGGAAACTTCAATTTTGAATCGATTTATGCAATCGATATTGAACAATTTAATAAGGATATGACTGCATTATTAAATGGTGAAACGGTAGAACTTCCAAACTTTAATTTTAAATCTGGATTACGTGAATATAAAGGAAACTACAAGAAACTAGGACCAGAAGATATTCTTGTTATTGAAGGAATCCATGGATTAAATGATGAGCTATCTTATTCTCTTCCAAAAGAGAGTAGATTTAAAATCTATATTAGTGCCTTAACTCAGCTAAATATTGATGAACATAACCGTATTCCGACAACCGATGGAAGATTAATTCGCCGTATGGTAAGGGATGCAAGAACGAGGGGAACCTCCGCCCGTGAGACGATTGCGATGTGGCCATCGGTGCGCCGAGGAGAAGAGGAAAATATCTTCCCGTTTCAAGAAGAAGCGGATTGTATGTTTAATTCCGCTCTTATATATGAATTGTCTGTTCTAAAGCAATATGCAGAGCCAGCTTTGTTTGGAATTGATAAAGATTGTAAAGAATATATAGAAGCAAAACGATTATTAAAATTTTTAGACTATTTTCTTGGAGTTAGCTCAGAAGATATTCCTAAGAATTCGATTATTCGTGAGTTTATTGGTGGAAGCTGCTTTAAAGTTTGATATCTTCTTTAGTACTGGAAAGATAAACTTCTTTACAAATGAAATGATTCATGTTAGCATACTAAGGTTGAGTAGTACAGATGATCGCGCCGATTTTAATCGGTGAGGAAAGTCCGGGCTTCATAGGGCAGGGTGCCGGATAACGTCCGGTGGAGGCGACTCTAAGGCCAGTGCAACAGAAAATAAACCGCCTAACCGAAGGTTAGATAATAACACGAAGGTTAGGTAAGGGTGGAATGGCGGTGTAAGAGACCACCGCTTCTCTGGTAACAGAGAAGGCTGTGTAAACCCCACTTGAAGCAAGACCAAACAAGTACCTTATGGTATGAGAGCGATACGGCTGCCCGTCGTGCTCTTAGGTAGGTCGCGTTTTGTTCGGTAACGGGCAAATGAGCTGTATGGTAACATACAGTCAAGATAGATGATCATCAAATACAGAACCCGGCTTATAGTACTACTCAATTTCAATAAAAACTTAAGATGAGCCAGTAAAATTCTGACTTGTCATTTATGAGACTGGTTCCGGTCCGGCATTATGCAGAACATGGAGACAGTCTTATTTTTATTTATAGAAACAGCATTAGGAAATACAGGAATAAGCTGGATTCCCTTAGAAATAAGTATAAGAAATACTAGGGTTTTGTAAGAAAAAAGTAAAGATTTTGGGACTATGGTATGATAAGATAAATCTAGTGAGAAGTTAGTTTGAAAAGACAAGATTTTTCAAACAAAAATTTGTGCTGTCGCCCAACATTTGCAGAATTGCGACAGAATGGAGGTCGGTAAGAATGGCAGAGGAGATAAATATATTAGTTGTTGATGATGATAAAGAGATAGCAGAATTAGTTGAAATCCATATGGTTAGTGATGGATATCAGGTTTTTAAAGCATACAATGCCATGGAAGGACTCGACATCCTCCAGAAAGAGAATATTAAGCTTGTTATACTGGATATTATGATGCCAGGTATTGATGGACTGAGTATGTGCAAAAAGATCAGAGAAACCAGTACTGTGCCAATCATTATGTTAAGTGCAAAGTCAGCAGACATTGATAAAATTATAGGTCTTAGCACAGGTGCCGATGATTATGTGATTAAACCATTTAATCCACTAGAATTAATGGCACGAGTTAAGTCACAGCTAAGACGTTTTACAAAGTTTAATCCTAGTACCTATGAGGACAAAAATGAGAAAGAAATTAGTGTGACTCATTTGGTAATTAATAAAGAAACCCATGTTGTTATGGCATATGGAAAAGATGTGAGGTTGACGCCAATAGAGTTTGATATTTTATATTTATTGGCCTCTAATGCAGGAAGAGTATTCAGTACGGATGAAATATTTGAGCGCGTATGGAACGAAAAGATGTACGAAGCAAATAATACGGTTATGGTACATATCCGAAGACTTAGAGAGAAAATCGAAATGGACTCAAGGAACGCAGAAATCATTAAGACCGTATGGGGTGTTGGATACAAGATTGAGAAGTGAGGATAACGATGGAAGAAAAATTTATTCATAGTTTTCGGTACCGAAACTTATGGTACAGTATCCTAAGTGCTATCTTAGCCTTACTTACCGTACTGTTTTTTCTCGGAGTAGTTAACTTTATCTCTTACACTTTGCTATCCAATCAGGAAGTAAAACAAACGCTTGAAACGTCGGCATCGGATTATATAACTCAAAACTCAAATAGTATCAATAATTCGGTAAAAGAAGACATTTACCGAGAATCCATGAATTCGAAAAACGTACAATCAGACGCAAAACCATTAAAAAGCAGTCAAAGCAATGACAAGTATGATCCAGTCATCATTTTTATCGCTTTATTCATTGGTTTTGCATCTTTTATTACTTATTTCTTGATTTTTACTAAGAGGATGAGTAGTTATCTAAAAGAAATATCAAAAGGTATTGATGAATTATCGATTGGTAATTTTGATGTGAGAATACCACTTCGCAATGACGACGAGTTTACAAGAATAGCTCAGAATCTTAATCGTATGGCAGTGGAAATAAAAGCGATTATGGAAGAAGAGCGTAGCACGGAAAATAAGAAAAATGAGTTAATTACAAATGTTGCTCATGATTTACGAACACCGTTAACTTCAATTATTGGTTATTTAGATTTGGTATCAAAAAAAGACCTTCCTGCGGAAATAAAGGATAAGTATATCGGTATTGCCTTCAATAAATCAATTCGATTGGAAAAGTTGATTGAGGATCTATTTTCCTATACCAAGTTTGAATTTGGAGAAGTTAAATTTAACAAAGTAGAAGTTGATATCGTTAAGATGCTCTATCAATTATTGGATGAGTTTTATCCAAGTTTTAAGGAAAATGGCTTAGAATACAGCTTTGATGTGACAGTGCCTTCTGCGATTGTAGGTGCTGACGGAGATTATTTGGCTAGAGCATTTGCTAATTTAATAGGAAATGCAATAAAATACGGCGCAGATGGTAAGAATGTAAATCTGCGGTTAGACGTAAAAGATAAGGAAGTAATTGTAACAATCACAAATTATGGCGAGGTTATACCAAAGAAAGATATTGCGCATATTTTTGAGAAATTCTATCGCGTTGAATATTCTAGAAATGAAGAGCACGGCGGGACAGGTCTTGGTCTTGCTATTGCAAGAAATATTTTTGAGTTGCACGGTGGTCAAGTGACGGCTCGAAGTGGTCTTAATGGAACGGTTTTTGAGGTGGTATTACCAATCGGTATATAAGGAAAGGAGGAGCTCCATGAAGCATAAACGTGTACTTTGTTTACTGCAAGAAAAATCATCTCTGGCAATGATATTTCTTATAATGATATCATTGACTGCTATCATGTTATTACCATGTAAAGTGGTTGATGCATCTGTAGCAAGGGCTCCGCAAGTGAATGTAGGAAATACCGATCAAAGTGAGAAACCGATCATTTTAACGAATGACCGTGTTGTAGTGACGTTACAATATGGGTTTGAACAACAAGCCAGATATGGTCGAACCATGCAGTTAACTGCAAAAATCTATAATAAAGGCGAAAGTTTTACTGGTGAAATAGCTACTACTTTAATGAATGAAGAACAAGATAACATTCGTTATGCAACAACAGCTTCGATTGTAGGATTAGAAAAAAATGTCGTAACATTAAATATTCCTATGAACAGAGCTAGTAAAGGCATCAAATTTGAGATTCTATCTTCTAGTAATGATACAATTGTAGAAGAGGTCATTCCTCTTAATGTCGTTAACTTGGGAACCTATTATTACGTGGGTATTTTAAGTGATATGTCGACTCCGCTGTCATATTTTGAGTATTTTGGAAATAAGTGCGTTAGCTTGGATAAAAGTAATTTCCCAAGTGACTATCTTGGGCTTGATATTCTTGATGTATTGGTGATTGAAAATTTTAAGATATCTAGTCTAACCTTGGAGCAGCAACAAGCAATCCTAGGATTTGTGAAACGTGGCGGTACGCTGGTTCTTGGAAGTGAGGCTTACTACGAGGATGGAATATCTGCAATTCATTGGCTTAGTAATCAAAATATAATAAGTCTTGATAAAACTTCCGACGG